>JAMIQN010000294.1:0-6304 GCA_035914595.1 Chitinophagaceae bacterium
CCGGTTTTTGTGATAAATGCAAAGCCCTTCACGCCAATGATATCACCGAGGTCAATGAGTTTTTTCCAAACCGTATTGTAGAGGGTCTTGTCTTCGCCGGGGCAGAGGTCATCGCGCTTCAGGTAAAGCTGGATGCGACCGGTGGCGTCCTGGAGCACGGCAAAGGCGGCCTTGCCCATGTCGCGCGAAGCCATCACACGCCCCGCCAGGCTTACCTCGCGGAAGGCGTCTGCAGTGGCTTCGGTATAGCCGGCTTTGATGGACGCGGCTGTATGGCTGACCGGAAATTCAGGGGCAGGGTAGGCGTCAATGCCGAGCGCTTCAAGCTGGCGGAGTTTCTCCCGACGGACGAGTTCTTGTTCAGAAAGCGAGACTTGCATGTGTAATATTCAGATAAGAGGTCCAGCAGCCGATTCAGAAATTCGAAGAGAAGTCCTTCCGACACTTTGCTTATCGGCCTGCGGGTATTCCTTAAAAAATGGCCGCAAAACTACCCTAAGTTTGGCCGCCCATGAAGCGCCTTCTCAAACGTCTGATCCGCTATTCTCCCATCGCGCTTACCAAGAATCAGCACTATGACCGCCTTACCAAAAAAGTGATTCGTGCGGTGTGCCGGCCCGATAGTCATTGTGTGGATGTAGGCTGCCATAAGGGGGAAATTCTGGATCTGATGCTGGCAGCAGCTCCCAAGGGAAAGCACTGGGGTTTCGAACCGATTCCGGTATTGTTTGAAGCTTTAAAGGAAAAGTATGCGGGCACTCCTTGCACCATTTCGGCCATAGCACTAAGTAATGTGGCCGGCGAGGCTCAATTCAATTATGTCACTTCCAATCCGTCCTACAGCGGGTTGCTTCGCCGCAGCTACGACCGGCCGCATGAAGAGGACACCAACATCCGCGTGCAAACCGCCCGCATGGATGATGTACTGCCGAATGATTTTAAGGTTCACCTGATCAAGATTGATGTGGAAGGGGCGGAAATGCTGGTGCTGGAAGGCGCCCGTACTACCATTCAGCACAGCCAACCCATTATCATCTTTGAGCATGGCGTGGGAGCCAGTGATGTGTATGGCACCAGGCCGGAAGATGTGTTTCGCTTCTTTCAATCTCTTTCTTACGGCATCTTTTTACTTGAGAAATTCCTGGCAAAGAAGCAGCCCTTCAAAGAAGAGGATTTTAAAGACGAATACTACAGTAACCGGAATTTCTATTTCGTCGCAGCTCCGATTTCCTGACGCGAAGACCGGCGAATTTTCGCAAGATGGTAATCATCCAACGGCTCACGACTGTTGTACTTTCAGGCAATGAAACGAATTTCTTTTCTGGCCGTACTGATGGGCCTGCTGATGTTGGGCCAATCCGCTTCCGCGCAAACCAAGGTACCCTGGACGGCCAGCCAGGTGATGCAACCTTCAGTGTTGGCGCAGCGCATCAACGCACATAAGACCGGCAACATGGTACTGCTTTGTGTGGGCCCCGATGACATGATTCCGGGCTCCGTGGACATCGGCCCGGCCGACGATGATGATAATATTGAAAAGCTGAAAACCTACCTCAACCGGATGGACAAGAATCGGGAGATCGTCATCTACTGCGGTTGCTGCCCTTATGATCGCTGCCCGAATATTCGCCCGGCTTTTCATGCCGTGATGGCTATGGGCTTCAAGAATGCCAAGGTGCTGGATTTACCCAAGAACCTTCGTACCAACTGGGTGGATAAGCATTATCCGGTGAAGGATTAGTGAAGAAGTAATAGCGTGCTCAGCTACAAACATTCCAGGGAAGCCGGCTTAAGAGCCGGCTTTTTCATGCTCACGGCGTAAGCTTCCACAAAGCACCACCATCGCCACAGATAAACAATTCAGAGCGGCTATTTGCAGCAATTCCAAACAAATGTTCATCGGTGAATTTCTCGAACCGACTCCAGTGCCTGCCGCCATCATCTGTGTAGATAACCACCCCTTTTTCACCCACAGCATAGCCATGCTTCGGGTCCAGAAATAAGAGGTCGCGAAGCCGGTATTTGGGATAACGCAGATCATTCCCATTGCGCAGGCATTGCCAGTTTTTGCCCCCATCTGCAGTCGCGTAAATGCTGCCTTCGCCGCCACAGGCGTAGGCTACCTGATCGCTGTGTACATCCAGCGCCGTGAAGTTGTCATTGTTGGGCGATTGCCATTGCCACGACTTGCCTGCATCGTCTGTGTACTGCATGACGCCATAGCCGCAGCGCCAGCCTTTGCCATCCGGCAGCAGCACGATATCGTTCAGCTCGTAGCCCAGCGAGTCATGCGACAGCACACGCCCGATGGTATCCACCACCGTGGCATCACCCAGCTCGAATGAAACGCCACCCACTGCCTGTATTTCGTTGGGGCCTGCAAAGGCCAACGCCTTGTAGGCGTCATAGCGGAGCTGAAAACGCAGCCAGGAAAGGCCTTCGTCGCGGGTGCGGAGCAGGTTGCCGTCAAATCCGATACACCAGATGGAGCCGTCCGGGGCCTGCGTCATTCCAAACAATTCTTTGTGCGCATCCGGCGATATGTAAGGCGTCCAGGTGCGGCCTCCATCGCGGGTGATCAGGATATCAGCTTCATCAAATCGGGAACCACCGCAGACAAAACCGAGGGAATCGTTCACGAACAAAATCCGGTTGAGGCGGTTGGAAACACCCGTTGTCAGGCGCGTGGCGGCATGAAAGGGCAAGAGGTCTTTGCGACAGGAAGCAAGCGACAAAAGCAAGAGCAGGCCGGCTACAAAACGCATCATTCAAAGTTGCAGGCTGGCGCCAACATATACACCGTAGAGGCGCATAATCATGCGTCTCTACTAAAGGGCCGGCACACGCCCGTTGGGGTATTGCTTCCAATTGATAGCACGGCCTAAGGTGCCCATCAGCCTTCTGAAAAAACTTTGTCGGTCCATGATGGATTCCCAGTCTTTGTCCCGGGATTTCGCCGAGGCGGGTTTGATTTTCGGGTCAAGGGAATTGTAGCGCAGCAGAGAATCTCGCTCTATCGGCAAATGATAAATAGGGCTGGCGAAGCGTCGTTTGGTGAAGTTGCGCAGCATAGACGATTGAAACGGATCCGTAGCCAGTGCCAGGCTTTTGAAACCATGCTTCTTCGCTACCAGATAGGAATAGTACACGTTTTCCGTGCTGTGCTCCGCAGCCGTGTCGTAGAAGATATGCTCCGCAGGAATGCCCAAAGCCTGGCCATACAAGCCCATAATCCGCGCTTCATAGTAAGGCGTGTACACATCAGAACCCGAATAGATGATATTGCGGGTGTAGCCATTCTTGTACAGGATATAACTCCAAAGCACGCGCTGCTTCATCACCGAGTCCCAACGTTGTCCATTGAAAGGGACGCCGGGCACAATAATGGCATCAAAGGGCATGAGGTTGGCAGCACCTGAAAGACCGGTTTCAGCACCTTTTCGGGCAGATGCAAAGAAGGAGAAAAACAGAAGCAAGACGAGGAGGGCGCTACGGGATTTCAAGGGTGGGGCGTTTATGAAATTCAATGAAGCCTGAGCTGCTAAATAATCGTGCGAGGCACTATTTCGAATAGCTCTTTAGGATGCCTTTCATCTCGTTTAGTTTCATCAGGGCCTCCACAGGTGTCAGCGTGTTGATGTCGGTTTCGTCGAGCAATTGCTGGATGCGGCGGAGGTCTTCCGAGAGGCCGTCGAAGATGTTGAGCTGAATGCTGGCTGCCTTTGGTTGTTGTTTCCGGATACGCGCTGCGGCGGCCTGTCCTTCGTTTCCCGATTGCTCGTGGGCCTGTTCCAGCATGGCCAAAATCTCTTCTGCACGTTGCAATAATTCGGGGGGCATTCCTGCCATCCGCGCCACCTGAATACCGAAGGAATGTCGCGAGCCGCCCGGTTCCAGTTTCCTCAGAAAAATGACTTTGTTGCCGACCTCCTGATGCGTGATATGATAGTTGCGCAGCCGCTCCAATCGCGATTCCAGTTCGTTCAACTCATGATAGTGGGTTGCAAAAAGCGTCTTGGGGCGGGCGGGATGCTCATGCAGATATTCGGCGATGCTCCAGGCCAGCGAGATGCCATCGTAGGTGCTGGTGCCGCGCCCGATTTCATCCAGCAGCACCAGGCTGCGACCCGAAATACTGTTGATGATGCTGGCCGTTTCATTCATCTCTACCATGAAGGTGCTTTCGCCTCCGCTCAGGTTATCGCTGGCACCCACCCGTGTGAAAATTTTGTCCGTAAGGCCAATGGTGGCGGCTTCTGCCGGAACAAAGGAGCCCATATGTGCCATCAGGGTGATGATAGCCGTCTGTCGCAAAAGCGCGCTTTTACCGCTCATGTTCGGGCCGGTCAGGATGATGATCTGCTGGCTGTCTTTATCCAGCCGCATGTCGTTGACCACATACTTTTCACCCGCCGGCAGGCGCTGCTCAATCACAGGGTGGCGCCCACCCCGAATGTCAATGAAAGGCTCATCGCTGAGTTTCGGGCGGCGGTAGCAATATTGCCGGGCATGATGGGCAAACGACAGCAGGCAGTCGAGTTGGGCGATGATGCCCGCATTGGTTTGAATGCTGGCGATATGCGGTTCTATGGCAGCCAATAACTGCGTATATAGCTCCATTTCGAGGCTCAGGATCTTTTCTTCTGCCCCTAAAATTTTCTCTTCATATTCCTTCAATTCCGGCGTGATGTAACGCTCGGCATTGGTGAGGGTCTGCTTGCGAATCCAGTCGCCCGGCACCTTGTGCTTGTGGGCGTGAGTCACTTCCAGATAGTAGCCAAAGACGTTGTTGTAGGCCACTTTCAGCGAGTTGATGCCCGTGCGCTGCACCTCTCTCTGCTGAATTTCTATCAGGTAGTTTTTGCCACTGCGCGAAATATGGCGAAGCTCATCCAGGCCGGCATGAACCCCTTCCCGGATCACGTTGCCTTTGGATGCCTGGGCAGGCGCTTCTTCATTGAGACTGGCGCGAATCCGCAGTTGCAACTCCGTACAGGGTCGGATATCATGGCTTAGGTCTGCTAAAATTTCCTCACCGGAATCCATACAGGCCTGCCGGATAGCTTCCATGTGGTGAAGACTGCGGGCTAATTGCAAGACCTCTCTCGGGTTTGCCTTTTTCAAAGGGATCTTACTCACCAAGCGCTCCACATCGCCGGTCTGGCGGATATGCTGCGTCAGGGTAGCGGCAAGGTCTGTCTCCTTCACCAGCAACTCTACCCAGTCTAAGCGCTGCTGAATGCGGTGCAGGTCGAAAAGAGGAAAGATGAGCCAGCGTTTGAGCAGGCGTGCGCCCATCGGACTTTGGGTTCCGTCCAGGGCCTGGAGCAGGCTGCTGTCTTCGCGGTTGCTGCTGGGCACCAGCTCCAGATTGCGGATGGTAAAGCGGTCCATCCACAAGAAGGAATCGGCGATGATGCGATGAATGCCCGTTATGTGGCGCAGGTTGGGATGCTCTGTGTCTTTGAGATAATGAAGGGCCGCACCCGCCGCGATGGTAGCCGCTTTCATCTCTTCCATGCCGTAGCCTTTCAAGCTCTGGGTGCCGAAATGCTCCAGCAACAGATCATAGGTATAGCGCTCGGCAAAGACCCATTCATCGAGAGCAAACGTGTAAGTGCCCGAATCAAAACGACGGCGGTAGGCAGCCATCTTGCCTTTAGAAAGCAGAATTTCCGAAGGGCTGAAACTCTGCAGCAGCTTGTCCACATAATCGGCATTGCCCTCGGCAGCATAAAACTCGCCGGTAGAAATATCAATGAAAGCAACTCCGCAGGTAAGCTCGTCCAAATGGAGGGCCGCCAGGAAATTATTGCTCTTGCCATCCAGCAATTTTTCGGTGGTAGCCACGCCGGGGGTGACCAACTCCGTTACCCCCCTTTTGACCACACCCTTTGCCAGCTTAGGGTCCTCAAGCTGATCGCAGATAGCGACGCGGTGGCCTGCGCGAACCAGCTTATGCAGATAGGCATCCAGCGCATGATGGGGGATGCCGGCTAATTCAACGGAAGATGCGGCTCCGTTGCTGCGTTTGGTAAGCGTGATGCCGAGAATGCGCGAAGCAATGATGGCATCCTCACCAAAGGTTTCATAGAAATCACCTACGCGAAACAGCAGGATGGCATCGGGATAGCGGCTCTTGATTTCGCGGTGTTGCTGCATCATCGGGGTTTCCGATGTCCTCTCCTTTGCCATGCGGCGAAAATACGGTAGCGGAAGAGGGGCACCTGCCAATTCGCAAAGGGTAGGGAAGAGTATGGTTTGGGGGACAATCCGATTTTATGTCGTTCCGATTTTATTGGAT
>JAMIQN010000295.1:0-8664 GCA_035914595.1 Chitinophagaceae bacterium
ACATCGGCACTTTTGGCACCCGCCAGCGTCAGAGCCTCAGCCGTACCATCGCGATAAGGCTCTATATCCTTCTCCTTAATATCTGAAGAAATCATGGCCTTTTGCGCAAAGCTGGCTGCAAGCTTCTCACTAAACTGATTTGGCTGAAGGGTATAAAGCACCTTGGATTTGGCAAAGACAGGCTCTTTCTTGTAGGTCGTCTTCAGGTACATCGGCACCAGCGAAGTCATCCAGCCGTGGCAATGGATGATATGGGGCGGCCAACCGAATTTTTTCACAATCTCCAGCGCACTCTTGCAAAAGAAGACGGCACGGTCGGCATTATCGTCAAAGAATTTCCCGGCTTCATCGCGGAAAACGAGTTTGCGCTTGAAGTAGTCTTCATTGTCCATGAAGTACACCTGAAGACGTGCATTGGGCAAGGAAGCTACCTTAATAATCAGCGGGTAATCATCCCCATCAACGATGATGTTGATACCGGAAAGACGAACAACTTCATGCAGACGGTGGCGGCGCTCATTGATGGTTCCGAAGCGCGGCATAATCACCCGCACTTCCATTCCCGAGTCAAAAGTCTTTATCGCCAGCTTATTCAGGATTTGGGCAAAATCGGTGTCTTCGAGGTAAGGGGAAAGTTCGTTGGCAATGATTAAAACCCTTTTCTTTGCGTCTGCTGACATGTAATGAATTTAGAAAAGTAATAGCCGTAGTTTGGCCTAATAAGTGCGCGAAATTAAGGAAATTATGTCAGCGAACCGGGCCGAACCCAGAAGCGCCCTTCCCTGCCGGCCTTGCCACTCAAGGATTTTCCTTAGCTCTGCACGCTCGCCTTTACCAGTTTCCCGGTTCCATTAATGGTCATATTCAAGACAGCCGCCGACCTCCAGGCTTTCCTCCATAGAACGCATCGCCCCATTGGCTTCATACCCACTATGGGCGCGCTCCATCAGGGGCATCTATCGCTCATCCAGGCAGCCCACCACGATGACCTGCTGTCTGTCTGCAGCATTTTCGTGAACCCTACTCAGTTCAACGATCCGGAAGACTTCGAGAAATACCCCCGCAACACTGAGGCCGATATCGCCCTGCTCCTTCAGGCAGATTGCGAAGTATTGTTTCTGCCCTCGCAGGAAGAAATCTACCCGCAGGGTCCGCAAGCCGCACGCAGCTACGATTTTGGCGAGCTGGAAACGGTGCTGGAAGGTGCTCATCGGCCCGGCCATTTTCATGGAGTGGGTCAGGTGGTTTCGCGCTTGCTTGAAATCGTCAATCCCAAGCGCCTCTACCTCGGCCAAAAGGATTTTCAGCAATGCCTCATCATCCGCAAGCTGATTTCACTCATGAAAAAGGAAAATGAGATTGAATTGAAAATCGCAGCCACCGTCCGCGAACCGGATGGTCTGGCCCTAAGCTCCCGCAATCGCCGCCTCACCGAACCACAACGTGCCCTGGCCGCTATCATCTATCAATGCCTGGTCAGCATTGCTTCCAAGGCTGCGACCGGAAAGTGGGCCATCCTGCAGAAGGAGTGTATGGAATTGCTGCGCGCGAAAGGCCTGGAGCCGGAATACGTCGCTCTTGCCAATGCCGAAAACCTCCATTTACTGCCTGAGTTTTCTGCTACAGAGCCTATGGTAGCCCTCATCGCAGCACGGCTGGGTAAGGTTCGGCTGATTGACAATATGCTCTTAGCCTAAGGCTACCTTTGAAAGGGCGCCTAACATGCCTGTACCTATGAATCATCTTGAAATGGTCACCTCGCTTTGGGAGCGCGTGCGCAAGCCCGGCTTGGACATGGCAACGCTTTCCTCCCTTATCGGTGAGTTGGAAACAGCCCTTCATGAAGTGTCGGCGGCCAACCCTGAATGGCAAAGCAAGCTGAGAGCACAACGTGAGGAAATTCCGGACCTGCACCGCCTCGTCACCCGCAATTTTGGCCCGGTGCTTCAGGGGCGCCTTCAGGATTCCCTCAGCAAACTGAAGAAGCTGGTAACACCCGAACCTATCGTGCCGGAAGCAACGGAAGAAAATTCTGCACAGCCAAATGAAACCGGCGAAACCCCACAGGAGCGGAAGCCTTTTCGCAACGTGCCCAACCTGGGGATGGATTAGTTCAAAGAAGAAAGAAGCCCAAGATTCTTTTTCAGAAAAAATTTCCGGCAACTCACTTGCGCAGCACTTTGATGTCGCGGCCGCAATTGTAGCAGTGATACACGCTTGAAAACAGCGGCAGGGGGAACCCAAGCAGCAACATGCTGATCCCAAAAAAGCGCTGTGAGGGTTTGCGCACTAAGCTCAGTTCGTGCGAAAGGCAGGCCGGACATTCATCAATTTCACCGCTCGGCGTGTGCACCCGAATCGTCTTGGGGCCGCTGCCCTGCGCTGCTTCTTCATTTGCTTCCAGAATGGTGGCTGCACGCTGCGCCTCGCTGGCCGGCACCTGCAGCTTCACTCCGCCCAGTGCATTTGAGTAAAAGGGATTGGCCTGAATGGTAAACTCGTCTTTGAGAAAGCAGTAAATATCCTGCGACTGAAGCAGGCTTTTCGCCATCGCAGCCTCATGCACATACGTAAACGTGCGGACCGTTACCAAGCTTTCCATGCTTATTGAAAGTACAAAAATCCATGCCCCGCGCAGGTAACAGGCATCATCCTTTGCATGCAGCCAGCCTCTGATCACTGCAGCCGTTCCTGCTCCTGACCCTGCTTTTGGGCATCATTTCGTCCCGGATTTTCTGCGAAGCGGCAAAAAAACCGGCACCGATTGCTGCTACTCTTCCAGCGCATGAATGCTGCGGAACAGGCGGCTCCAGCGAATGCCGTGCGGCCCATAACTCAGCCACACAAACGAAGCCTTGCCCACCACATGCGTTTCGGGCACAAAGCCCCAAAACCGCGAATCGAGTGAGTTGTGGCGATTATCGCCCATCATCCAGTAGTAGTCCAGCTTGGGCGTGAACGTTGTTGCGGCCTGGCCGTTGATGAAGAATTTTCCATCGCGCTCTTCCAGCTTATTGCCTTCATACACGGTGATGAGGCGGCGATATTCGGCAATGTTTTCAGGCGTCAGCGTGATGGGCTTCCCTTTTTGAGGAATTGTGATGGGGCCGTAGTTGTCCACGTTCCATTTGAAATGAAAAGTGTCTTGCGGGAAGGTCCAGGCTGCAGGGCCACCCAGCACGCCGGCAGGCTCGGCATAACGTGTGACGGAAGCCACTTCCGGTGCATGGCGCAGCACTTCCACCTTGTCGTTTTGAAGCAAGGCATTAAAGGAAGAACCCGCAGGCCCCTGACGCAAATCCTTACTCTCGTTGATGCGGGCGGCTTCCATCGTTTCATCACTGAGGCCCATCCGGCCTTTCAGCACCACGGAGTATTCGTGCTTGATGTGCGGATAATCGGGAGCCGGCTTACCATTTACATACAAGACGCCGCTGCGGATTTCAATCACGTCGCCGGGAATGCCCACGCAGCGCTTGATGTAGTTGTCGGTCTTGTCCACCGGGCGGTGCTCAATGCCATTTGCCAAAATGAAATTCTGCTCCTGCTGTGGCAGCCTTCGGATGGTGTAATAATCTTCCTGGCGGATGTTGCCGTTGTCGTCCTTGAAAACAGTGTCGCCATCGGGGAAGTTGAAGACGACAACATCATAGCGTTTCACTTTGCCAAAGCCGGGCAGGCGATGGTAGCCCCACTTCACGGCTTCTGAATAGCTGCGCCCTCCAATGATGGGCATCGTGTTGTGCACCAGCGGCACGGCCAGCGGCGTCATAGGCAGGCGCGCACCATAGGCCATCTTGCTGACGAAGAGATAATCGTTCACCAGCATAGTACCTTCCATACTCTCAGAAGGAATCGTGTAGGCTTCTACGATGAAGGTGCGGATGAGGGTCGCTGCGACAATTGCAAAGAGGGCTGCATCCAGCCACTCGCGCCACACCGGTTTCTTCTTTTTCTTTTTCCCATCCTTGTCGTCTTGCGGGCGGCGACGGCTGAAGAAGTAGCGCATATTGAATTCTGAGGGTCGGTTGCGAAGCTGCCAAATGTAGGAATTGACATCCCCGAAGGCCAAAGCCGCGCATGTTTTAACATTGAAGCCCTGCGCCTTTCGGCGAAGGCAGGCAACGCTTCGCAGTCACATCCTGCACACTTCGCAAAGGGCAGCCCCTACTTTTGCGCGCCATGAAACGCCTCGTCATTTTCGCCTCGGGCCGCGGCAGCAATGCGCAGGCAATTGCTGCTTTTTTCAAGAAAGAAGGAGGTGCTGAGGTGGTGCTCATCGTCAGCAATAAGGCAGAGGCCGGCGTGCTTTCCTGGGCTGCATCTGCAGGTATCCCCACCCTGCTGCGCAATAAGGCAGGCATGAATGAACCTGCGTTTGCAGCGCAGTTGCGCAGCTATCGCCCCGACCTGATAGTGCTGGCCGGCTTCCTGCTCAAAGTGCCGCCCACATTGATTGAAGCCTTCCCCAACCGCATTCTCAATATCCATCCTGCCCTGTTGCCGAAGTATGGAGGCAAAGGCATGTGGGGCCATCATGTGCATGAAGCGGTGTTGGCCGCCGGCGAACGTCGCTCCGGCATCACTATTCATCTGGTGGATGAAGAGTATGATCATGGCGCTACCCTGCTGCAGGCAAGCTGCGCCGTACTTCCGGGCGATGATGCCGATGCTCTGGCCGAACGAATTCATCATCTGGAGCATTATTATTTCCCGCGCACCATTCAGTTTTTCTTAGCACAGCAGTAAGTCTTTTCACTGAGTGAAGCATTTCTGACTGCTTCTTTTCCTGCCTTAAAAAGGGAAGGAACGTTGCAGCAGTCTGCCCTTTAAAAATTGAAATTCCTGCCTTAGCGAATGAGCGTCACATCGCCCTTCCATTGAATCGGGTCGCCATTGCCGCAGGTTCCATCAATCACATAGACGTACACATCGGGCACCAGCTTCTGGCCTTTGTAGGTGCCATTCCAGCCGGCGTACTCATCATTCACCTGCATGTTTTCGCGGTGGAAAAGCAACTCACCCCAACGGTTGTAGATGCGGAAAGAGTGCAGCACTTCAATGCCTTTGCCACGCGGGAAGAAATAGTCATTCAGCCCATCGCCATTTGGTGTAAAAGTGTTGGGGATGAAAAGTTGACTCTGGTCGCAAAGCACGCGCACCATCACGCTGTCCATGGCCTTGCAGCCTTTGGCAGAGTAGCCGGTGATGTAGTAGGTCGTGGTCTTGTAAGGGGCGGCATAGGGCGCATAGCAATCCGTGCAGGAGAGTGAAGAGTCGGCGGTCCAGGCCACATGACTCAGGCCCGTTCCGAAGGCCTGGAGTTGCACCTTATTGCCGGCCACTATCAGCGCATCCTGACCCGCATCAATGGTGGGCAGCGGGTTAACCACCACGCGCACCATGTGGGTATCTGCCCGGCAGCTTCCTTCCCATCCCGTAGCGATGTAAACGGTCGTAACCTTTGGCCGCGCGATGGGCGAAGAGGTGTCGGGATTATTGAGCGATTCGGAAGGCGTCCAATGGTAAACGGAGGCCCCGGTTGCAGCCAACAGGAAGGAGTCGCCCTCGCAGATTTCTCCGTTTCCAATCACGGTAAAGGTGGTCTTGGCCTGAATGTCCACACGCACGGTGTCTATGTTGGAACATCCTCGTGCATCGGTACCGGTAACAATGAAATTGGTCGGGACGGTCGGTGCGGCCTTGGGCGTGTCGCAGGTGCTACAACTCAGCGGGCCCGCCGGCGACCATGAATAGCTCAAGCCTCCCATCGCCCACAGCGGAATAGCATCGGGGATACACACGCTGGTGTCCGGCCGGGCCGTGATGACAGGTCGGGCATAGATCGTGAAGCTATCCACTAGCGTATCTGCGCAGCCGCGGGAGTTTCGTGCAATCAGGGTCACCGGATAGCGGCCTGGGGCCGGATAGACGCGACTGACAGGCGAGCCACTTGCAACATGGCCGCCTCCAAAATCCCAGTACCAGGATGCCATCGGCGAGAAGAGGCTTTGCGAGCTGTCGAAGAATTGAATGACTGTTTTCTCGCAGGGCGGTGCAATGCGGAAACCTGCCGTGACAGCATCCACCTTGATTGTGTCCAGGCCTGCAGAAGAAGAGGAGCAACCGGAATTGTCGTAGAAAATCAGCTTAGGCACATAGGCGCCGGGGGTGGTGTAGGTGTAGCTGTATGTGCTTCCGGTTGCGCGGGCCGTATCTCCGTTTGAGAAATCCCAGACCATCAGGGCCACATTGCTTAGCGACGTATTGAAGGTGACCGTCAGCGGCACACAACCTGCCACAGGCGAGTAGCTCAGCGCTCCCGAATAGCCAAGGATGCGCACGGTGCGATAGGCCGTATCCATGCAGCCGGTAGTATCTGCTACAATGAGCCGGACGTTATAGACGCCGGAATTGATGAAGGTGGTTGCGGGGTATGCAAGATTGGAGGTGCTGCCATTCTTGAAATCCCAGGCAAATGAAGTGGCGTTCGTTGAGGTGCTGCTGAAGTTGACGATGAGCGGCGGACACACCGAAAATGAATCCGACAGGTTGAAGGACGCGATGGGATGGGAGATGGAAACCGCAGAATTTTTCACGAGCGTATCCGAGCAGCCACTGGAGTCCGTCGCGATAAGTGTTACCGTGTACTTACCGGGATTTGCGTAAGCATGGCTCGGTGAATCTGCCGTTGAGGTATTGCCATCCCCAAATGACCAATGGTAGCTCAGGCCGGTAGCGCCCGTACTGCCATTCAGAAAATGGATCGGCAGGTTAGTGCAGCCCGATGATTGCGACAGACTGAAAGCAGCCACAGGATGGCGCGCCTCCACACTGTCAATTTTCCAAAGGGAATCGGTGCAGCCAATCCAGTCGGTCACTTTGAGGCGAACGCTGTATTTGCCGGCGGCCGTGTAGGTGTGGGTAATGGACGCATTGTTGTTGGCGGCGGTTGTTCCATCACCGAAAATCCATTCCCGCCATTGCGGTTGGGTGCCGGGTGTGTAGGAAGTACTATCGAGGAAGGTTGCGGTGAAAGGTGTGCATCCAATTTTTGAAGAAATCCGGAAATCAGCTTCCGGGTGAGATATCAGCACTGTCTTTGAGGCCGTATCGTAACAGGTCTCACCATGATACCAGATTGATTTTACCATCCAATGAAAAGTGTAGAAACCTCGATAGTCGCTCAGCACGTAGAAATGGTCCAGTGTGGAGTCAGTAGGTGTCAAACCATTTGGGTTATGGGGCCAGTAACCATCCGTTCGAAAAAATCCGGTAAAAAATCCATCCAGCTTTATCGTGTCACCAAGGCAAATCGTCGTGTCGCCTAAGATTGAGATTGCGAACGGTACGATTCGGACGCTGTCAATCACCGTGTCCCTGCAACCGTAAGTAGCGTTCCAGGTGTAGTGTCGAACCATATAAAGGCCCGTGTCAGGGAACGTATGCGGGGGTGGCGTTTCAAGAGTGCTGGTGTCTCCATCTCCAAAATCCCAGAAGTGGGTCGTAGCACCCGGCGAGACATTCTTAAAGCTGACCGTTCGCGAAGGCGGGCACCAGACTGAATCTTCAAAATGAGCATCCGCCAAATGAACAGTCACACAATTGAGACGTATCGCAGTATCAGAACAGCCACAAACTGTGGCGATCAACATCACCGTGTCTGTCTTCGAGAACTGATACGAATGCTTGCCGTCATAGGTCGCATCGTTCACGGAGTCCCGCTCGTTTCTGCCATAATACCAGGAGTAAATCGCTGACGAATCATTGGTGGTATTCTTGAAATAGACATAGTCATTGACACAAACAACGGTGTCGGATATCGGATGGAATGAAGGCTCCACTTTATGACCTACACAGGTGGTGACCGTATCCCAGCGGATACAACCATTTGCTGTCACCGTCTTTAACACGATTTCATGTACGCCGGGCGTAGTGTAGGTGATATTAAAACTATCAGTGGTGGCGGTCAGAACACCGTCCACCCACCAGGTAAATGATGTGATGAGCTCGGGGTATTTACAGTCAAGCCCGGGCGAGCAGGCCAGCCGCCCAAATGCCACACAGGGCACATGGGTGCAGGGTGGATTCAAGCACTTGTAGTAGGCATTTAGCGGCGGGCATCCATTTTGTGTCCATCGAATATCATTGTACCAATCCTGTGCAAAGACTATATCCTTTGCCGTGTCCTTACATCCCGACCCGCTTGAGGCAACCAGATACACCGAATCAATAGCGGGCGCACCATAGTAGTGCGAGACCGGATTTCCCGTGGCCGTTCCACCCAAGGCCCAAGACCAGCTATAGCTGCTTATGGATACGGATGAAGTGGCGGTGAAGTGCATCGTCCCGGGAATGCAGGGCACATCGCGCGAGATCTGAATAACCGGCTTCGGACGAATCAAAATTGTTTTCGTCACCGTGTCTAAGCATTGGCCCACCTGCGTCACCATGCTTATCGTGAAGCTGCCGGAGCTGGTGTAGAAATGCTGCAGCGACTTACCCGTGTCGTTGGTGCCATCGCCAAAATCCCAGTAAGTGCCGCCGGTCACACCGGGCGTAGTGTTTTGCAAATACACATTGCTGGAATCGCAGGCGGAATCCGGAGCGCTGAACTGTGCATTGTTTGCATACACCTCAATGAAGTTGTTCCGCACCAGCGTG
>JAMIQN010000296.1:0-10754 GCA_035914595.1 Chitinophagaceae bacterium
ATCCAGCGTTGCCGTATTATTCAGTTCGCTGATTTCATCAAAACGGCTGTTGGCATCCACCGTTACGGTGTATTTGTTCAGGCCCAAATCGCTGACGGCATTTACAGGAATCCGAACCACAGTTGTATCGCTGAAGTTGAGTGCGCGCACCAGGTAAGTCGCCACTACAGAGCTCTGGCCGGCCGGATTTGTGTGCTCCACTTTCACAAGCACGGTATCTGCATTGGCGCGTCCGAGGTTGTAGGTCTGAACGTAGAGAGAAAAGCTATCGTTAGAAGTGCTGACGTTACCGGGAATGGTAGAAAGGCAATATCCCGCCGTGAAGTAATCCGGTTTAGGCGGCGCCGGCGTTGAAGTAGCCGGGTCACCAACCAGAATCATAGACTCTAGTTGGGTCGAATAGTTGTTAGGATAGCCTGCCGAGCCGGAGATGTAGTCCTGTGTGATTTCATCGTAGGCATAGTTGGCATGAGCACCTATCGGCCCTCCGTAATTGGCGTGGGCCATGCTGTTGTAAATACCATAGAGGTAATAGTCATCAAAGCCGGTAAAACTCTTGTTGCAGGAAGCCAACATCGTTAGTGAGCCGGAATTAGGCGCCAGCACATACTGCTCCGAAATCGTGCGCTGCTGGGTCAGTTGAAAGACCTGTGCCACATCGCAACCCAGTGCCAGGAAATGCCCGCATCGTCCACCGTTGGAGTAGGTGCTCAGTTTGGGAAGTTCATAGTCCAGGGTCACCGAGGAACCATGTCCGTAAAAGCTGATTTGCGACACGCCGCCGCGCAGCAATGAGTCCACCAGTTCAGCATCCACCTGTTGCACCTGCGCCGTCGATGCCTTTGCAAACGTGTATGTGTGGCGGCCTGTTAGCGTGTCTGCAAGAATCAGTGCTCCGGTGTTCATGGCCGGCTCCACAATCATGCGCACATCGTCGCTGCCGGTTCCTATCAGGTGCATCACGCGCTTCTTCCACATTTCTGTTGCCAGACTGGGCTGTGCTGCAGGTGCCATCAACTGCTCTGTTGCTTCCACCTTGTTGAGGTAATCACCAATCTCAGAGGGGCTCCAAACCGGCAAACGGCCAATCCTGATTTTCGGACTATGGACATTGCCAAACATGACGAAGTCCACATCAGAACCGGGAATACCGTATGTAGGTACTACCGGAAAACTGTAGGCAGTCCGGTTCGCTGCATAGGCCTGACGTTGGTTATAGAAAATGCCGCGCCCTATCAGAAAAACATCTTTGGGGCGCGTAGTCCAGGTATCGTAAGCATAGTTGAGAAAATGTTTGATTGCAAGCGGATTCATCTCGGAGCCGTACGCGAACTCATCGTACAGGTCCGTAACATTCGCCACTTGCACGGTGTGGCCACCACCCTGGGAGGATTTGCGGTAATCCGCATACTCTCTCACATAATAATGGCCATTGGTTTGTGCTCCAAACAAATCAGGATGGGTGATGATGAGATAGTCTGCCTGGGTCTGACTCCAATCGTGGAACTGAAATATTCCTCCCACAGTAAGGGCAGGCACGTTGGTGGCGGCATCATTCAGCAATACAAAATCCCGCGTGCTGGCTGAAGGTTCCAGATAAAATCGCGTCTTGCCCGCTACGTCTGTATTGCCCTGATACCACTTCCGGTTCGTGAGATCATAAAGGCGCGCGGCTCCCAGGTTGCTAAACTCGATGTACTGAGAAGCTCCAGTTGCAGCCAAACGAAAGCGTCCCTGCTGCACGCCACTCATGTCCAGATTGCGCGGATATTCCAGCGTAGCTGTGGCAATGCCATACACATCGTAGCTGGAGCTCGACCCACTCGGAGCAAAAGACTGATTCGTAAACTTCAGTTGGTTGACGGCACTCAGAGAAGCAGCCGGAACCCTCACATCAAACTTCCGAGCCTCTACTACGCCCAGCGTCGAATCAGCAAGCTGGTTGCTGTTGACAAAAAGCTTCACCTGGTGTTGAAAATCGAATGACCGGACCACTACGGTGGCAGAAAGAGTAGCATCTACTCCAGCAACAAGATTGGGTGCATTCAAACTCACCGTTGGCGTTCCTGAAGCATTGTACGCACCATTCACATAGCCTTCACCGGCATCGAATGAAGAAGACCACAGGTCCACTGGGGCTGCATAGCTGGGGCCAGCCAGCCAGGTAGTTGTTGCTGAATACTGAGTCGTTGCAAGGCAGTAAGGCTCCGCAGCCGGCGGCGTGTTTGGAATATTATTCGGGGTTGCCGCATAGCGAAGATGGTTGCTACTATGGTCGAAAGTGAGGAAATAACAGGCCGTGTCGTTGAACAGGGAAAGGTTGGGATTGGGCTGGTATTCGGGCTTTAGATAGAGTTCCCGATCCACATTCCCGTTAGGCCCGTCCGCCCAGAATTCGATATAGTCGCCAGATTGAATGACCTCTGCGGACACATAGATTGGCACTTCCTTTCCATCCCGAAACAACATCAGATTGGAACCAAAGACCGTCGGGAGCGGAAAGCCTGATTTAATCAATTCGGAAACGTACACCCGGCACATGCCGCTGCCGCCTACTTTGATTTTGAAATATTGCTGGCTATAATTAATCCATTCGTTACCGTAGGTACCCGACTGCGCAACTGCCTTCAGACTCGGCAGCACAAACAACAGGAACAACAGTAGCTGCAGTTTCTTTTTCATAAAAAAGCAGTTATCACAGGTGATAGGATCAGCGGATTATAGGAGCTCCGCTTTGAGGTAGGGGCATATCAACAGGAGCCGCAGAGCTTGCCTTGGGCGCCACATGATGCTTGTTTCTGAAAATATCGAGACGGGCAGAAATGATGTGAGAGAACAACGGATTGCTCTGCGTTTGCAACGAAGTGTAGGCATAGTCCACCACCAGCCCGGCCACGTGCAAACCCACACCGACAGAGGGCTGCCAAAGGGTATATTTTGCCTGATTGGTGGAGTCCTTATCATCCAGCACCTTCTGGAAATTGGATACCCCCAGCCGCAAATACACGATGCCCTTGTAGGAAATTTCAAGGCCTGCATGTGGATCGAGGCTGAGGTCGGCGTTGCTCACAAGCGTGTTGCGGCGGCCATCTGTCGTGAGGTCTCCATTTACTTCAAGAAGCAATTGAATGGCGCTCTTGGGTTGGGTGAAATAGCGGCCCAACCCGAGCACAAATCGTGGTGTCATCACTTCGTAGGATTTCACCGGAATTTCATTCCCCGTCTGGCCAAAGACCGCCTTCTCCTGATCGGTTAGATGAAAGCTCCAGGCGGTGACGGTAGTGGTAATGTCTTTTGCCGTGATGCCAAAGCGCCATTGGCCGAGCTTGCTCTGGAGGCCCAGGTCCAGGCCTGCCCCCCAGGCATTGGCCATCGAGCCGATGTGGCGATAAATGATTTTCAGATTAGCCCCCACCTGGGTCTGCATGTGCTTGCCTTCCCGCAACGTCTGGGCATAGGAAAGCAGAAAGGCATAATCACCGGCCGAAATAGATTTCAGTTTCGAATCGTCAAAAGAGCCGTCGGGCTGGACGTAGTCTATGGTGTAGGCGATATCATCCGTCGCAAATCGAAAGGCAGAAAGGCCCAGACAACGATTTTTCCCTTTCAGCGGAAGCGCTACGCCGGCGTAATCATACTTTGAATTGCCTGCGAAATACTCGGCGTGCATCAGGCCCAATTGCAGATCCGGCTTCACGAGCATCAGGCCCGCCGGATTCCAATAAGCGGCGGTAATGTCATCGCTGGTTGCAGCGACAGAACCACCCATGGCTAAGGCCCTGCCGCCTACGCCGATGTTGAGATATTCATTGACGTACACCCTTTGCTGCGCAAGGGCGGGCAGACTGAAACAAAAAAGAATAAAAAGGACAGTGAAGAGGCGCTTCATGGCGCAGGGATAGGTATGAGGATGAGCAACTGCGAATTTAATATACGTAAGGCTTGATTGCTGTGCTACACGCTTGTTATCCAGCTCATCCTGCCCCACTCGCGAGGCCTTCCATTTTGCCTCTGCCGATTCACCTCTTCACGTCCGGAATGTCATTTCTCTTTTGAAAAAATTGAAGCAGTATGCGCACGGCATCGCCGGTCCGATTCATCGCCTGTTTTTAGAAAATTTCAGGCTGCTCCTTCTAACGAAAATGACGGCTGCATTATTGCCGCTTCGTCCTCAGAAAGGATATCCGATCGCAATCATGGGCATCAGGTAGCGGGCGCGCCAGTCGCGGTTGCCGGGCTGGATTTCGTCAAAAACCCAACCACCATTGGGGCCTGTGCCTGGTTGCTTGATGGGGATGCCCCAGTCCGCACGAATAACAAACAGGCTGGCAATATCTACGCGCAAGCCAAAACCGGTATTGACCGCCAGGTCATGCCCCAATTCGCCGAAGTGAAAATCTCCTCCGGGATAATCTTTTGAAGGCTTCGCCAGCCAGATATTTCCCGCGTCTATAAACACAGCACCATTGATATGAAGCGAACCGCCAAACAGCGGTACCATATCAAACCGAAACTCTGCATTGGCCTCCATCTTGATATCGCCGGTACGGTCAATGAAGGCTGCATCCATGTTGCTGCTGGAGTCCTGATAAGAGCCTGGGCCAAGCTGCCTGACCCGCCATCCGCGCAGGCTGTAAGGGCCTCCCACAAAGTATTGCTTCACGTAAGGCAGCACCGAGCTTTTATCGTAAGGCACGCCAACACCGGCAAAGAATCGCGTAGCCAGTTCGGAATGGCGCCGACGGATGTAATGACGCGCATCCAGCTCCATCCGCACATACTGCGAATAGCGAAGTCCTAGCGAACGATTGAGATCAATGGCGGCATTCACCAGCCCCAACAACGCACCCGCTTCTTCCACGCCGGCACGCAGGTAGCTTGAATGATGCTGAGCCGTGGGCGAATTCTGATTGGAATAGGTGAAGTAGAGATTCTCGCCTTCAATCAAAATTTCCTGATAGGAGTTTCTGAGGAATGCATTTGAATCGAGCAGTGCCTGAAACAACGCAGAACGGTTGGGCAAACGAAGCACATTGGCAAAGAGCGGCGAGAATTCCCAGGTCTTTTGCGCATCCGGTTTCCAGTTGTAGCCGAGGCTGACGGCGGTGTTGATTAGGGTGAAATAGTTGACCCGGTCCATCAGGCTGCTGCCCACGCCAATCAAGGTATGTGTCTGATTGGGCTTGATAATTTTTCCAAGAAAATCGGGAGCAATGAACTTGGGAAAATCAAGTGTGGCATTGACGCCGAGGCTGCGCGACAGCAGATAAAAGCGATCCAAAAAAGGCTTTGACCGCACCGAATCGTAACCCATTTCGATACCTCCATTCAGCGACACGCTGAGCTGATTAGCACCACGCCCCAGGTTTCTATTCCGGAAGTTTAAGCCGATGCTGGTACCAAGGCTATAGGTCTGCCCGTGCGTCACATCAAAGCCTGCGGAGAAATCATATCGCTTCACCGGATTCATCAGGATGATCACGCGTAGGGAGCGGTCGGCAGGCAGTGTGGAGTCATCCACCATGTATATCTGCACATACTGAAACAGCCCCAGTTCATTGAGCTTGGTGATGGTTTTGTCGTAGCCATCCTGCGTGAAATACTGACCCGGCTGAAGAAAAATATGATTGAGCAGGACCCGCTCATGGACGTAGTAATGGTGATACCGAAAGGTGGCATCGCCGATGGTGCGCTCCTGCATGGTCGAGTCGTTCACATCGCTCCTGCTCACAAAATCCGGGTAGATACGCAGCTTGCCAATACGGTATCGGCGGTAAGCATTCCGTTCTTCACCCGCCCGAATCCGAATGCTGAGATCCACGGTTGGCTTGCGCCCTGCCTTCTGTTGTGCCAGAAAATTGATGGCGCCTTCAAATGGGTTTTCAACATCCTGCAGCAGCACTTTGTTGAAGGTGTCCGCCTCAATATGTACCATCTCGGCGGTGAACTTGTAGTAGCCGTGATTGCGCAATACGGTTGCAATCCGGTTGCGTTCCTGATCGGCTACAGACATTGCAAATGGTGCGCCTTCCGTAAGCGGGCTTTGGCTCATGCTCTCCGCCACAATAGCCTTTACGGTGCTGTCATCAATGTCTAATGTGGTTCGGTGAATGAGGTAGCGCAGGCCGGTGTTGACCCGATAAACCACGCGTGCCTTTCGCTTTTTCGTGAGCAATGTGTCGCTCACCTGTGCATAGAAATAGCCTTGGTTGAACAGGAAGCCGTTCATGTGCTGCACGCTGCGGTCCGCCAATGCAGAATCATAAACGGCAGGCCGCTCGACGGTCTTTAGTTTGAGCTGGAACTTCTCCGCAGCCGTATCGTGCTGATACTTGCGATAACGAAGATTGTAGAGCCAGACTTTGTAAGGGAAAACCCCGAAAAAATAGGTGTTGGGCTTCTGAATAATCAACGATGAAAGTGCATCATTCAACTCCCCACGGTTGGTAAGGCTACGATCGCTGTGCAACTGAATCTCGTTGCTCCGAAGCAGATAATTGCCCGTAGGAATATGGCGGGTTGCATCGCATGAAGTCAACAGTAAAATCCCACCAATGAGCGCAAAAAAGAAGGCGCAGGGCAGCAGACGGGAAAGAGGCATCATGCGGCGGAGGCAGGCGCGTTCCGGTAGCTTTGCCACCGGTGATCTCAAAGTCGCAAGTTAAAGATATTCGGGCCCTGGCTTCGGCCCGGGGCCGCGCAGAACAAGGCCGTTTCCTGGTAGAAGGTGATAAGCTCGTCCGCGAATGGCTCAGCCACTCCAACGACATCGTCCTCCTGGCAGCCACGAAGGATTGGCTACAACTCCATCCTCTATCGCCGCGGCATTCCGCGCTCAGCATCCTCGAAGTTTCGGACGGGGAGCTGGAGCGGATTTCAACTCAAAGCACGCCGAACGGGGCCTTGCTGGTTGTGGGCAGCCCTACACAGCCTCAAGCACTCCCTTCTGACGAATGGTGCATTGTTCTGGATCGGATTCAAGACCCCGGAAACCTCGGCTCCATCATTCGTATTGCCGATTGGTTTGGCGTGCCCCACATCATCTGCTCGGAGGGCTGCGCCGATTTTTTCAATCCAAAAGTGGTGGCGGCAGGCATGGGCGGTCACCTACGGGTGCAGCTCCATCACACCGCACTGGCTTCCTTCTTCAGTCAATATCAAAAACCTGTTTTTGCAGCCACTTTGCAGGGGCGTGCGATGCTCGAAACAGGTGCGGAAAAAGCAGCCGCATTGCTTATCGGCAATGAATCAAAAGGAGTGGATCCAGCGCTATTGCAGTTTGCCACGCATCAAATCCGCATCCCCGGCAAGGGTGGCGCAGAGTCGCTGAATGCAGCAGTAGCTACGGGCATTCTGACGGCTCATCTTTTCGCAGGCAAATCATAGTAGCGACTTCCCGCTTCCACCTTTAATCAGGCAGCAATTGGGGTTACAGTTTTCCATTCATGAGAAACTAAGATTTGAATTTGGCAATCGTGATTTTCATTCTGGCACGAGGGTTGGAAATAGTAGGGCAAATCATCTTTTCACCCTCAAACATCACAGCCATGAAACGAATGCTTACCCTAACGATGGTGCTCATGGCGATAAGCCTGGTCGCCTTTGCACAGCGAGACGAAATCGCAACCCTTCAATTGCGCCTCAGCGATGGCGGCTATATCGCAGTGAAGCTGGACGGGCGCTACATCGCGCGCAATACAACGCGCCTCACCCTGGACGGCATTCAGCCGGGGCTACACAGAGTCTCCGTCTATCGTGATTTCGGGCGCGCAACCCGCCCCCGCCGGCTGTTCACAGCGACGTTGCGGCTCCGTCCCAACACCTTTAATGATGGCGTGGTTCAGGTGCGCCGTCGCAGTCTTCAGCTTCGCACTGTAAGCACCAATGACGAGGTGTTTCGCGGAAATTTTCAGGATGGATTTCGAGACCAAATGCGCGCCCCTGATGAGCGATATCAAGGCCCCGGCGATGACCGTTATGACCGCCGTCCTTCCGAAAATCCCGACTATAATCCGGATGGTGACCGGCAGGGTTATGGCTCCTACCCTCATGGCCGACGCGACCGCGACAACCCATACACGACCCGCATCTTCAATGACCGCGACATGGACGACCTGCGCAAG
Organism: Chitinophagaceae bacterium; assembly: GCA_035914595.1. GTDB lineage: Bacteria > Bacteroidota > Bacteroidia > Chitinophagales > Chitinophagaceae > UBA1952. The sequence continues at coordinate 8,124 of JAMIQN010000296.1, forward strand.
CGCGTTGCCGACCGGATGATGGATGACGACAAGGAAAAACTGATGGAGAACGTTGTGCGCGACCGTGGCGTTAGCACCGCTCAGGTCAGGCAAATGCTGGGCTGGCTCACATTTGAATCCACGAAGCTCACGTTTGCAAAATGGGCCTACCCCTTTGTAACGGACCGCAGGAATTACTGGAAGCTGGAAGACGCTTTCACTTTCGAATCATCGAAAACCGAATTCTCAAACGCAATCAGCGGGAATTAAGCCAGTGACCAGCGCAGGTTGAAAACCTTTGCCAGCGTGATGCCGATGGCCGCACCAATAAGGCCGCCCACAATCACATCGCCCGGCCAGTGCACGCCAACATAAACCTGCGCATAAGAAATCAGCAGGGCCCAGGCAATTGGCAACGGCCATAGTCTGGGCCATTTTCTGTGAAAAGTGACCGCCATAAAACTGCCCAAGGCAAAATGGTTGGCGGCATGGTTGGAAGGGAAGCTCCAGCCACTGCTTCGCGGCACCAGCAGATGCACCAATCCTGAAAAACGAGGGTCATTGCAGGGCCGCACCCGCTCAATCCAGGGCTTCAACAGAGAGCCGCACACGCTGTCTGTAATGGCAAAGCAGACAAAAAATCCGAGGCACCACAGCCAGCCCCTTCGCCCGAATTTGCGAGGCATGAACAGTAAGAGGAACAAGTAAAGCGGCGCCCAGGTAAACTGATTGCGGACATAAGGCATCACCGCATCAAGAAAGCTGCTCCGCCACACGAGGTGGAGGTAGTGCCATAGCTGGTAGTCGAGGCTTAGCAGCCAGGCGTGCAGGCCGGTCATTGCTTCCTATTTTTTGAACGCCATGATCAGCCGTGGGGATTCGGCAGGGTCGAAGGCATCGAGTTTGTAGTTGCCAAAGGTGGTAACCAGGCTCATACCTGCGTTCTGAAAAATGCGAACAAAATCATCCAGCTCAAACGCTGCGACACGTTCCTGAAACTTGCGTGGCTGACCTTCTGCATCCCGAAAGGAAATCTCTTTGATGAAGTGCCCGTCTTCCAAATGGCGGCTGATATGGAAGCTTAGGTCCCCGCGCTGCACTTCTTCTTCGGGCTTCAGCCGCTGTTTTGCACGCTTGGCATTGAGATAATCCAGCACCAGCGTGCCGCCCGGTTTCAGGCCTTTTGCAAACGATTTGGCCGCAAGCTGATGGTCGCGATTGTGGTCGAAATAGCCGAAGGAGGTGAAGAAATTGAAGGCATAGTCGAAGTAGTTTACGTAAAGCGGCATCCTCATGTCGTGCACGAAAAAATGCAGCTTGTCGGTTGCGAACCTTTGGGCCTTTTCAATGCTTCGATGCGAGAGGGCAATACCCGTAACATCAAAGCCATGATCGGCCAGTTCAATTCCAAACCGGCCTTCTCCACAGGCAATGTCGAACATGCGACTGCCCGGTGGGGGTTGTAAATACCTGATCAGATTTTCTACAAATTCCTCCGCCTCTAACTCGTCTCTGTGTTGATAAAGGATGCTATAGTAGGGAGAGCCGAACCAGCGCTCAAACCAATTTACCTCGGGCATGAAAGCATTGCTTTGAAAAGGCTGCAAATATAGGAGGGCCCTTCCCGCTGCTTCTTGATATCAATCACCGGAATTGAAAGAATGGATACACTCCAATCGCTATCATGAGAGGCCTTCCATCTGCGTTCATTCCAAAAAAAATCGCGAACAAATGCCCGCGATTCTCTTCAATCTTAATCGGTCAATGGTTAGCTCACTCCTGCCCTTGAAAGTACTTCCTGCTCCTGCTCGAGGGACACTACTTCGCCACCAGCTACGATGGTTCCTGGGATGCGCACGTTTTCCAAAGAGCGGCGTGTCATCCGGATCTTGGGAGCAGCAGGCACTGACACACTCGCCATCCTGCGGGCATGGCTGCGGCGCAGATAGAGCAATAGTGCATACAGGCAGAACATCGCTGCTAACAGGATGCCCAGCGCCACATTCACATTCATCCCCTGAAGGCCGATGGCCAGCGCAGTAATCATGATGTTGGCAGTAAGGATCACGCCTACTGTCTTGGTATGCGACAGGCCCAGGTCCAGCAGGTAGTGATGCAGGTGGGTCCGGTCGGCATGGAAGGGAGAATGGCCCCGGAAAATGCGCAGAATAAAGACCCTGAAAGTGTCAAACACAGGTATGCAAAGGATAGCCAGCGCTACGAGGAAGACAGAAGATGAAGACTCAATCACAGCAGCCACCGTACCACCCGGGTGATAGGTATTGATGCAGAATATGCTCAGGATGGAAACCACAAATCCGATGATCAGCGAGCCTGTATCGCCCATGAAAATCTTGGCGGGTGCGAGATTGAAACGAAGGAACCCAATCAGTGCACCACTCATGGCGAAGGCCAGCACTGCTTCGCTCACCTGACCATAAGCCGCCAGAAACAAGCCCAGCATCAGGCAGATGTACACCCCAATGGTGCCCGCGAGCCCGTCAATGCCATCAATCAGGTTGAATGCATTTGTAACGAAAATGCAACCCACAATAGAGAACGGAATGGCAATCGCATCGGGCAACTCATAGATGCCCAGCAGCCCTCCCAACGAGTGCAGGCGCACGCCGGCAAACACAACCGTGATGGTAG
>JAMIQN010000297.1:0-1765 GCA_035914595.1 Chitinophagaceae bacterium
ACGGCCACCAGCAGCAACAGCGTAAAAGGTCCTGCCCACAACAATAATGTCGAGCCCCTTACCGGCGGTTTATAGGTAATGAAGTCACCATAGCGCTCCACGAGATATCCCCGTATCTCTTCATCGGACTTGCCCTGTTGCAACAGTTCAAAAGTCCGATTTTTGAGATCCGTCGCCACACCAGCATCCGAGCCGGCAAGATTTTGGTTCTGGCATTTCGGGCAACGCAGCTCCTCGATGAGATGCCGATAACGCTGCTCCTGCTCCGGAGACTCAAACTCGTAAACATCGATAGCCGCTATGGCCTGCAGGCTTGTCACCATCAGCAGGATGGAGAGAAAAAACTTCATCATTCCGTCTCCTCTGGCAAAGCCTTACCCGCCTGCAATGCCTCGAAACGAGGCTTGAGGTCCGTCTCCCATTTTTGAAGATCGAGCACGCCAACAAGGCGGTACCGGATATTACCTTCACGATCCAGAAGATATGTTTCTGGCGCACCATATACGCCCAGATCAATGCCCAGATTGCCGCTGTCATCAACAACCGTGAATTGGAAAGGATTGCCATGCAGCTCAAGGTATTTTACGGCCGCCTCACGAATATCCTTGTAGTTCACACCAACAATACGAACCCCTTGTCGCGCCATTTCCATCAGCACGGGATGCTCTACCTGACAGGAAATGCACCAAGTGGCCCAGACATTAAGAACAGTGACATGGCCCTTAAAATCCTCCGCAGATAGCAGACGATCCGGCTCTGTCAGAGATGAGAGGCTGAATGCTGGCATCGGCTGCCCAAGCCGTGCAGATGGCAACACGCCAGGATCGGTTCCTAGCCGGCTTCCCAACAAAACAGCCAGGCCTACAAACAGGAGAAGCGGCACGGTATACAGTGCAATACGTAAGGGCTTCTTCATTGAGTGTGCCCCCCTGCCATCGCCGTCTTATCTTCTTTCACCTTGATGCGATAACGACGATCCGAGGCAGCCAAAAGCCCGCCTGCGGTCATAAACAATGCCCCCAACCATATCCAACGAATAAACGGCTTATGGTAAAGACGCACAGCCCAAGCATCACCGTCGAGTTGCTCTCCCATGGCCACATAGAGGTCACGGAAAAGACCAGCATCAATGGCGGCTTCTGTCATGGTATTGCGTTGCACAAAGTAGAAGCGCTTCTCCGGATGCATCACTGCCACCTGCTGATCACCACGATAAACATCCATCGTCCCGCGCATAGCTGAGTAGTTAGGGCCTTTGTGTGTCTCGACACCGCGGAACACAAAGCGGTATTGGTCCACCTCGGCACTGTCGCCCGGAGCCATGCGTACATCACGCTCAATGCTATACACCGACGTGAACGCCACCCCAAGTACCATGATGACCAAGCCCATATGTGCTGTTTGCATACCGACGTAGCTGCGCGGAAGACGACGCAACCCAGCCCACCAGCCTGCCCTTGCCGTACTAACTTTTCGGGCAATATCACGCAGTGCCGCAAGCACCACCCAACTGGATGCAATTGATGCCAAGATGACACCCACATTCGCTTTAGCAAACAGAACGAGAGGCAAAGCAACACCAATCACCGTAGCCGCTCCCAAGATCTTGCCGAAGGGAAGTAGCAGTGTGCGAGCATCGTGTCGCTTCCAGTTTGATTGCACTCCTGGAGCCATAAAGAGCATGAGCAAAAGCGTCAGAGGAACAAACAGCAGATTAAAATATGGCGCCCCCACTGAAATTTTGCCCAGATTAAAAGCGTCGGCC
>JAMIQN010000298.1:0-2765 GCA_035914595.1 Chitinophagaceae bacterium
TCATTCTTTATCTTTCGCCCTCCAGTCAGTTTTTGGCTGGAATTCCCCGAAGTAACCTGCAATGACTATTGGTGTTCTGAAAGAAGCATCACCTGAAACCAGAGTGTCGCTTACGCCCGAAGTGGCACAGGCCTTGGCCAAAATGAACGTAACGGTATGGGTGGAACGAGGTGCCGGCGAAGCCGCATTTTTCAATGATGAAGATTATGAAAAGGCAGGGGCCCGCCTCACCGATGCAGCCGCCATGCGCGATGCCGATGTGCTGCTGACGATTCACCCACAAAATGTGCCTCAGGAGCTGAAATCTCAGGCGATCCTCATGGGCGTTTTCAACCCCTTGTATCACGCATCCCTGATGCAGCAATGGGCGCAGCGTGGCCTCACCGTCTTTTCGCTGGACACCATCCCGCGCACCACCCGCGCGCAGAGCATGGACGTGCTCTCCTCTCAGGCCAATATCGCGGGCTACAAAGCTGTGTTGCTGGCAGCCACCGAATACTGCCGCTATTTCCCCATGTTCATGACGGCTGCGGGTAGCATTCCTCCAGCCAAGGTCGTGGTGCTGGGCGCCGGAGTGGCAGGCCTTCAGGCCATCGCTACGGCCCGCCGCCTGGGCGCAGTGGTAGAGGTGTCGGACACGCGCCCTGCCGTGAAGGAAGAGGTGATGAGTCTCGGCGCCAAATTCATTGAAGTGGAAGGAGCCGCTGATGCCAGCAAAGCCGGTGGTTATGCCGTAGAGCAAAGCGAGGAATTCAAACAACGCCAAAAGGCACGCCTCGCCGAAAGCATTCGCAAGAGTGATATCGTGATTTCAACAGCCCAGATTCCGGGTAAAAAGGCCCCCATCCTGCTCACCACAGAAATGGTGGAAAGCATGCGTCCCGGCTCCGTCATCATTGACCTGGCAGCGGCCACCGGCGGTAATACTGAGCTTACGAAGGACAATCAAAAAGTGGTGCACAAAGGCGTCACCATTATTGGTAACAGCGCCCTGTCAGCCACTGCTCCTTCAGACGCCAGCAAGGTGTATGGCAAGAACGTCCTGAACTTCCTGAAGCTGATTTTGGATAAGGATGGAAACATCCAGATCAATTTCGAAGACGACATCGTGAAGGGTACAGCCGTCGCGCATGGGGGCCAGGTTACCAACGAGCGCGTGCTACAGCTTTTAAGCGCAACGCAAAGCAGCTAATGAGCCACCTTTCTTTCCGTATTGAATCGTTTTTTCAACCCGTCTTTCTCTACTTCCTGCCATGTTAGAACTCTATGGTTTTTTCCTGAAGCACTATGAGCTGATCACCATCGTGGTCCTGTCCATTTTTCTGGGTATCGAGGTCATCTCGCGGGTGCCAAGCGTGCTACACACTCCGTTGATGAGCGGAGCGAATGCCATTCACGGTGTGGTCATCATCGGAGCCATCATTGTGATGGGCTCTGCCGAGCCGGATGATTACCTCGCGCTCAGCCTCGGTTTTCTTGCGGTAGTGCTGGGCACCCTCAATGTGGTTGGCGGCTTTGTGGTAACCGACCGCATGCTCGAAATGTTTAGCAAGAAAAAACCCAAGAAATAAAGCGGTTCCCCAACGCTCATTTGCATCCTTCGACCTTCATCGCGCTTTCATAATCGAAAATGAACGAACTCCTTTTTAAGTTCCTCGGTGGGCAGGCATTATTACTGCTTTGCTACCTCATCGGCTCTGTCACTTTCATCCTTGGCCTGAAGATGCTTTCGCATCCGCAAACGGCACGTAAGGGAAACCTCATTGCGGCAGCCGGAATGACCATAGCCATCATCGGCACCATCTTCCTCTATCGCGACGACACCTACTCGAAACTGCACAACTATGGTTGGATTTTCGGAGGCCTAGTCATTGGAGGTGTCGTGGGCACACTGGTGGCCAAAAAAGTGCAGATGACAGCCATGCCAGAAATGGTCAGCATGTTCAATGGTATGGGCGGCGCCTGCGCAATGCTCATCTCAGTAGTCGAGTATCATCACCTGGGTAGCGTATCAGGCGGTCTGCTCCTCATCATCATGCTGGGCATGGTGATCGGCACGGTATCATTTTCCGGCTCCATGATTGCCTGGGGCAAGCTGGCCGGTAAAATCAAAGACAAGACGATTCCGGGGGCGCAGTTCATCAATTTCGCCTTGCTGGGTGGCATTCTGGTCATAGCAATTTTGCTCATTGGTGGCTACGCAAGTGCGTATGGATTGTTCTACGCTGTGCTGGCGATGGCGGCTGCTTACGGCGTCTTGTTTGTGATGCCTATTGGTGGTGCAGACATGCCGGTGGTTATCTCCCTGCTGAACTCATTTACGGGTGTGGCAGCAGCTTTCGGAGGTTTCCTCTACGATAATCCCGTGATGCTGACAGGTGGTATTCTCGTAGGCTCTGCGGGCACCATCCTGACCATCCTGATGTGCAAGGCCATGAACCGCTCTTTGAAGAATGTGCTGCTTGGTTCTTTTGGTGCCAAACATGCGTCTTCCGGCGGTGGAGCGCAGGCCTCCGGTGGCAGCTACAAGGAAATTTCTCTCAATGACACCGCCACGCTCATGGCCTATGCCAGCAAGGTGATCATCATCCCGGGCTACGGTTTGGCAGTAGCACAGGCGCAGCACACCACGCACGAATTGGAAAAGGTTCTGGAAGAAAAAGGGGTGGAAGTGCTCTACGGTATTCACCCCGTGGCAGGCCGCATGCCGGGCCACATGAACGTACTGCTTGCAGAAGCCGACGTGCCTTATGAAAAGCTGCTGG
>JAMIQN010000299.1:0-13435 GCA_035914595.1 Chitinophagaceae bacterium
GACCAACCGTGCTACTAAAATCCGCACGCTGTTTGAGGGCCGCTATCAGTGGAACTACGCCATGCCGTGGTACTACGAGCTAAAATGGATCCTGATTTCAAACCCGATTTCGGTGGTGTTTGGCACCTTGATTTTTGTCGTGCTGGGCTTCCTCCGCAGAAAGAAAGCAGGAAGCTATCTGCTGTGGTTTGGTCTGTTCACGGCGCTGTTCCCGCTCCTGTACATGGCCTACAAACATTCCAGCGTGTACGACACCTGGCGCCATGTCTTTTTTGTGTATCCCTTCTGGGTGATCGCTGCCACGCTTGGCTGGGCCTGGCTTGGCGATATGGTTCTTGAAAAATTTGCCAAAGGCAAAGAGCAGATGTGGTATGCCGGCCCGGGCCTCGCCCTGCTGCTGACGCTGCCTGCGGTCTTCTGGACCATTCGCAGCCATCCCAACCAGTACGTTTACTTCAATGAATTTGTCGGTGGTATTCGTGGGGCAGAAGGCAACTATGAGCTCGATTACTACTACAATTCTTCCCAGCAGCAGGTGGATTGGCTCCGCAAGCAGGCGCCAAGAGCGGATGGGAAAAAGAATCTTGTGCTTGCCAACATGGGTGGCTTTGGTCCCAACTGCCTCCACGACGACACGGCCCACCTGGCCCTGAGCTATCTCAGCTATTATCGCCGCGCTACCCAGCCCTGGGATTACTACCTGATGTTCCCGCGCCTTATCCCCGAAGGGCTGGTGACCAACAAAAGTTGGCTGCCGGCACATACTGCCCATGTGGTAGAGGTGGATGGCGTCCCTCTTAGCGCATTGATCAAACGCACCGACACTTTTGACCTCGCAGCAACTCATGCCACCGAGGCGGGCAATCATGCAGCCGCCGCTCAGTACTGGGCGCTTTACCTGAAAAACCAGCCGCGCGATCCGCTGGCTTTGCTCCAGTACGCAGCTTCCTTAGCCCAAAGCGGACAGGTGAATGAGGCGATCGCTGCTGCGAAACAGGCAACGACGATTGACCCGGATGATGCGCAGGCTTGGGGCATGTTGGCGCAGCTCTATCAGGCGACGGGCAATGCTGGCGCAGCACGGGATGCAGGTATGCGCGCGCAAGAAATCATGGCCGAAATGCAGGGAGACGCTGAGGAATAGCACCACCCTTTTTTCAATTGATTTTCTGAAGCGAAGACTTCTCGGATTCTCAAAAAAAGAATCATCTGAATATGCGTAGTCAAGTAGCTACATGTATATTTGTAGCCAAATGGCTTCGTAATGGAATTGAGACGCGACGTATTTCAGGCGATAGCAGACCCCACCCGAAGGGCCATCCTTTTGTTGCTTGCTGCGCAGCCCCTGACAGCCGGGGCTATCGCGGCAAACTTTGATACAGCGCGGCCCACCGTTTCCAAACATCTGCAAATCCTGACCGCCTGCGATTTGCTGCAGGCAGAGCAGATAGGGCGGGAATTTCATTATAGGCTCAACGCAAAAAAGATGAAAGAAGTGGCGGATTTCTTGGAGCCATTCCGCCAACTGTGGGAAGAGCGGTTCAACAAATTGGAGGCCGACATGAAGCAGTACAAAAAAGCAAAACGATGAATTACAAAACGAGCATTGACGCCGAAGATGACCGGCAGGAAATTTTCATCACCCGCGACTTTGAGTTGCCGGTAGAACTATTGTTCAAAGCCTACGAAGACGCAGCGCTGCTGGAGCAATGGATGGGAACGAAAGTGCTTCGGCTGGAGAACAGGCCCCACGGTTCTTATGTCTTCGAGACCTCGCACAATGGGAAGGTGGTCTTTCGTGCCAATGGCAGCATCCATGAGTTTGTGCCCAACCGGAAAATCACGAGGACGTTTGAAATGGAAAACGCCGGATTCCCTGTCCAGCTTGAGTTTCTTGAATTTGAAAAACTAACAGAAGAGAGCAGCAGATTGAACATGCAAATCGTTTTCAAGTCTGTTGCGTGTAGAAATCAATTATTGAAAATGCCCTTCTCGTATGGCATCAACAAGGCGCATGATGCGCTGGAAACATTGCTTAGTAAACTCAAATAGGCAGCCATGAAAAAATTTCGAACCACCATCTATTGGATCGCCACACTCTGGCTCTCGCTGGGCATGATGGCTACGGGCATCAGTCAAATCTTAAAACTGAATGGCCAGGGAGGTGCCGACATGATGACGCACCTGGGCTTTCCGCTATACCTGCTTCCGCTGCTCGGCATACTCAAAGTCTTAGGCGTTGTGGCTATCCTCTTGCCACGTTTTCCGCTGGTCAAGGAATGGGCTTATGCAGGTTTTGCCTTGCTAATGATAGGTGCCATATATTCCCACCTCGCAGCAAAGGATCCTATCGTAGAAACCTTGCCAGGACTGCTACTCCTGAGTCTTGCCGTCGTTTCCTGGTATCTGCGACCCGCCAGTAAGCGGCTTTTGCAAAGCTGCAATTCCCAAACTGAAAAAATCACACGTCATGCCTGAGCTAAGAATCGAAGAAGGAGTTGTGCACACCGTGCCCGACGACCTCAAAGCTGTCTTGGTTGCCGATGCGTCTTTGCTGGAAAAATGGAATAAACTGACGCCACTTGCCCGCAACGAATGGATTTGCTGGACCACTATCGTGAAGCAGGCGAAGACCCGCGAAGAGCACATCCAGCGTTTGCAGGAAGATATTCTGGAGGGGAAGAAACGCCCCTGCTGCTGGCCCGGCTGCCCGCACCGTAATCCCAACGCCGGGAAATGGTTTAAGTAAAATGCCTTAGTGCAGGACAGGGAAAGCGCGCCAGGCCGGTAGCTCCTTTACTTTTAACCCATGCCCTACCACAATAGCATGGAGCGCCTCCGCAGCATCATGAGCGAGCTGCGCACGCGTTGTCCCTGGGATAAGAAGCAAACCATCGAAAGCCTGCGCCAGCTTACCATCGAAGAAACCTACGAACTGGCCGGCGCCATCACCGAAGGCGACTGGAAAGGCCTCAAAGAAGAAAGCGGCGACATCCTGCTGCACCTCATTTTTTACGCTCTGATTGCCGAAGAACAAGGCCAATTCAGCTTCGATGATGTGGTTGAAGCAATCTGCAACAAGCTGGTGCAACGTCACCCACACATCTATGCTTCCACGAAAGTGGAAACCGATGAAGATGTAAAACGCAACTGGGAACAAATCAAACTTCGCGAAGGGAAGCGCAGCATTCTGTCGGGTGTCCCCGATGCATTGCCTGCCGTGGTGAAAGCGCTTCGCCTGCAGGAAAAGACGCGCAGTGTTGGCTTTGAATGGGACCACATTGGTCAGGTGCGTGACAAGGTGGATGAGGAAGTAGGTGAACTATATGAAGCGGTGCAGAGCGGCGAGCAGGCGAAAATCGAAGAAGAGTTTGGAGATGTTTTGTTCGCATTGGTGAACTATGCCCGATTTGCCCACATTGACCCCGAGGCTGCATTGGAAAAGACGAACCGCAAATTCATCCGTCGTTTTCAGGGCATGGAAAATCTGGCGGAGCAGCGTGGGTTGGAGTTGCGCAATCTGAATCTGGAACAACAGGATGCGCTTTGGAATGAGATGAAAGCACAGGAACATTAAGAGGCGCTTCGCGAAAGCAACACCCGATTTTCAATAAGACTGCTGCGGAATGCAAAGCCAGCACGTAATTTGATGGCATCCGCTTCCCGGCCGGTGCTTCTCGGACCGGTCTTTCATTCTTCCCGTCTGTGCTGCGCAAAAATTCTTCCTGGCTCCTGCTTGCCCTCGCGGCCCTACTGTGGCTGCTGGCGGCCTGGGGCGCTCATCGCGAGGCGAAAGGAAGGCAGCCCCGGGGCGCAGCCGAGCTGATCACAGCACAACTGCGCCGGATGGACGAAGCAGTGCAGCAACTGGGTCGGAATCCGTCTGTGCTGCGTGCGTGGATGCAAGGTTCCGGCAGCTCGGAAACCGCACGCCGGCTTTCTAATCAGCCTTTTTTCCTGTTTGCTTTTCAGGGCGACAGCCTCAGCGCCTGGAACACGACGACGCTAAGTCCATCCGCTCCTTTTGATAGTGTTGGCAGGCTCGTTCGTGTGGGCGGAACCTCGGGGTATGGCTTTCAATGGCACCGCTCGTGGATGCCCAAAGGCAGTTCAATCAGCGTGCTGCTGCCCATTGCCCGCCAGTTCCCGTACAACAACGAATACCTACAGTCGGGCTTTTCAGGTGCGCGTTTCATAGACCCTCAACTCATCCTCAGCGATAGTGCTGTGGCGGATGCTGCGCCCATTCTGGCACCGAATGGCAAAGCGATTGCATGGCTGGCGCCTGCTGCCGCAGGGAATCTGCCCATGCCGCCCGCCACCTGGATTGTGTGGTGCTGGCTGTGTTCACTGGTGCTTTTGGCACTTTGGCTACATCGCTGGATGAGCCTTTCTGCGCGCCGAACGGGCCTGGTTTGGAGCACGATGATTTTGCTTGCACTGGCACTGGGTATTCGGGCCCTGCTGATGGTGTTCGGACCGCCCTTTCACATTGCAGAGTCGGAGCTTTTCTCGCCGCGCCTGTATGCGTCAAGTGTGTCTCTGTCCTCATTGGGTGAGCTGCTGCTACATGTGCTCACCTGCCTGTGGGTAGTGAGTTTCTTAAGCCCTCGACTGAGGATTTCTGCTAAGCAAATACCCGTCAAGCTTCGCCTTCCGCTGGCTGTGGTGCTGAGTGCCGGACTGCTGGCTAGTGGTCTGTTGTTCTTAAAACTGCTGCGTAGTCTGGTGCTCGATTCTCTGATTCCTTTTGATCGTGCGCACCTGTCTGCTTTTGATTCCAATGCACTCACGGGCATCATCGTAGTGATGCTGTTGTTGAGCATTCAACTGCAATTGCTGACAATGGTGCGGCGCCTTGTCTGGACTATGCTGCCTGCTCTTCGGGGCCGTGTGGTGGCCATCATCGCAGGGGCCGTATTGCTGTGGCTGCTGGCAGGCATGGGCCTGCCGGAGCCGATGTATTTCTTGGTGCCGGGCTGGCTGTTGCTAGAGTTGTTATTGAAAGGGCATGAGCAGGTACACCGTGACTTGCCGGGGGTGCGAAGGATATTCTGGGCCATTGCGCATTGTGCTTTGCTGAGCCTGGTTTTGCTCACCTACACCCGACAACGCGAAGCTGCTGCCCGTCGCCATTTTGCGGAGCACATCGCCGCCCGACATGACGATGCGATGGAGTACAATTTTGGAAAAACCTTCCCCAGCCTTCGGAACGATACCGCATTGCTGCAATTTCTGAAAAGCCCTACAGTAGCGGGCCGGAAAGCGCTGGATGACAGGTTGGCCACGCTTTACCTCAATGACCTGATGGGCGCCTATCAGGCCCGGATTTATCTCTTCGACAGAGATGGGACCCCCCTCGATAATCCGGATAGCACCTCGTTAGCTGATTTGGAAAAAGCGCGCGAGCAAGCCATTCCATCGCGCACTGCTCAGGGCCTCTACTATCGCGACCCAGGCACGGATGACCATCTCTATCTCGTTCTCGCGTCCATCAGCGACAGCTTTGGCGACCCCATCGGTGTGCTTGGTGCCGACCTCGAGCAGAAGAAAATTGTTTCTGAAACCGTGTTGCCTGAACTGCTGCAACCGGGCACCGTGAATCAGGCGGAGAAGGCCGCGGGCTACTCCTATGCCATATATTCAAGCGGCAGGCTGGTAGCGCAAACCAGCGATTATCCTTTCCCGTATTACATCCCCCGCGACACCGTTCACATCGGCTTTCAGGAGCGCAAAGCGAACGACGCTTCCCTCCTCATCTACACACCGGATGCCTTTCGAAGTGTGTATGTGTGGCGCAGTTTCAATACCCTTTCTGAAGGCCTGACACTGCTCTCTTATCTGCTGCTGTTTCGCTTTCTGATGCTCGCGCTTATCTGGGCATATCGCTATCGTCAGATGTGGATGCGAAGGCCTGTCGAGTTGCTCCGAGGCTTTAAGGGAAAGGGTTTGCGGCGCCGGCTACAGTTTTCCATCATGGGCGTAGTAGCCTTGTCGTTTGCGCTGGTTGGTATTGTCACCATCTACTTTCTGCGGCAGCGTTATGACGACAATGAAAAGGACAGAAGGCAGGCCATGATGCAGTTGGTTTCGCGCAGCATTCAGCAATGGATGACTGAGCAGGGAGGGGACGAAAGCGCGGCCCTTTGGAGTCAGAAAGCACAGAGCAATGAGTTTGGATATTTCCTTACTCAGCTTGCTTCCGCGCAGAAAATTGACATTAACGTCTTCGATGCTCAGGGGCGCCTGGCCAACACCACGCAGCCTGCTGTCTATGCACAAAATCTGCTCGCTCCCTTCATGCGCTATTATGTGCTGAATGCATTGCGTCGTCAACCCCGCTCGCTGCTAACCGAGATTGAACAAATTGGTTCGTTGCGCTACCAGAGCTGCTATACGCCTTTCCGCATGGAAGGCGGTGCGCCTGCAGGCTACCTCAACGTACCGTTGTTTTACGCGCAGCGCGAACTGGACGAGCAGATCTCCAACATCATCGTCACGCTAATCAACCTCTATGCGGCGGCCCTCTTGTTGTCTGCCCTATTGGCCTACTTCTTTTCGCGTTGGATGATGCGCGCCTTCGACCTCATCATTCGTCAGTTTGGACGACTTAGCCTTCATCGAAATGAGCCGCTGCAATGGCCTTATGATGATGAAATAGGGGTGTTGGTTGCGGAATACAACAAGATGGCAAAAAAGGTGGAAGAGAGTGTGGCAGTCTTGGCACGTTCAGAACGAGAGAGTGCTTTCAGAGAAATGGCTCGGCAGGTGGCACATGAAATCAAGAACCCGCTCACACCGATGAGCCTGTATGTACAGCGCCTGCAGCGGGCTTTGGCGACCAACGAACCGGATGTACTGGCGCTCGCAAAGCGGGTGAGTGAAGCCTTGCTGGAGCAGATCAGCAGCCTTTCCGTTATCGCAACGGAATTCAGCGAGTATGCCCGCATGACGCCTGCAAAGGCTGAAAACATTGACCTGACAGCCCTCGTCCGCAACGTGGCCGAGCCGTTTGCTGCGCAGGAAAATTTGCACCTGCATTTTGATTTGCCGAATCACCCGGTGAGTATTCGTGCGGACCGCGGCCAGATGGTGCGTGTGCTGACAAATCTGGTGAAGAATGCTGCGCAAGCCATTCCCGAAGGCAGGCAGGGCGAAATCGCTTTTCATCTTCGGGAAGAAGGAGGCATGGTGGTGCTGCTTGTTCGCGATAATGGCAGCGGCATTTCGCCGGAGGCACAGGAAAAAATGTTTACACCCTACTTCACCACCAAAAGCTCCGGCACCGGTCTGGGCCTGGCCATGACCCGCCAGATGCTGGAAAGCTGGGGCGGCAGTATCAGCTACGAAACACAGGCTGGGGAAGGCACCACCTTCACGGTGAAGCTGCCGCTCAACGGGGCTACACCCACTTTATGACCGCAGCATAAGAAGCATCGAAGGAGCGCCACAGAGGCTCGTATTTTTGCGGCCTTTTGAATTTTGCGCCAGTCATGTCTGCTTCTGAAATCCGCCGGCACTTCCTCGATTTTTTCAAATCCAAAGGCCATCTGATCGTCCCTTCTGCGCCCATAGTGGTGAAGGATGACCCTACGCTGCTCTTCATCAATTCAGGCATGGCGCCTTTCAAGGATGCGTTTTTGGGAAATAAACCTGCGCCTGCCAAGCGCGTTGCGGATACTCAGAAATGCCTTCGCGTCAGTGGTAAGCACAATGACCTCGAAGAAGTAGGGGTGGACACCTATCACCACACCATGTTCGAGATGCTGGGCAACTGGAGCTTCGGCGATTATTTCAAGAAAGAAGCCATTGACTGGAGCTGGGAGCTACTGACAGAAGTGTACAAGATTCCCAAAGACCAGCTTTATGTGAGTGTGTTTGGCGGCGACGAAGCTGAAGGCCTTCCCCGCGATGAAGAAGCGCTGCAATTCTGGAAAGCACATGTGCCCGAAGACCGCATTTTGTTCGGCAGTAAGAAGGACAATTTCTGGGAGATGGGCGACACCGGCCCCTGTGGCCCCTGCACCGAAATCCATGTGGACAGCCGCCCCGCTGCCGAGCGTGCCGATGGTAAGGGGGCCAGCCTCGTAAATGCAGACCATCCGCAGGTCATCGAAATCTGGAACAATGTCTTCATGCAGTTTAACCGGCAGAAGGATGGCAGCCTCGTGCCGCTTCCCGCGCAACATGTGGACACGGGCATGGGCTTCGAACGCCTCGTACGGGTGCTGCAGGGCAAGCAGAGCAATTACGACACGGACATTTTTTCCGGAACAATTGCCGAGATAGAACGGCTTACGGGAAAGACCTACACCGCCGCCGACACCAAGCCTGATATTGCCTTCCGGGTGCTGGCAGATCATATCCGCGCGATCTCTTTCACCATTGCCGATGGGCAGCTTCCTTCCAATACCGGAGCGGGCTACGTCATTCGCCGTATCCTGCGCCGTGCGGTTCGCTATTACTATTCCTCACTTGATCATAAGCAGCCGCTGCTTTACCTGCTGATACCCGTCGTAGCAAAGCAGTTTGAAGAAGTGTTTCCTGAGCTATTGCAGCAGGCAGACTTTGTAACGCGGGTCGTAAAAGAAGAAGAAGAAGCCTTCCTGCGCACGCTGGAAAAAGGCCTTCGCCGCCTCGATGAATTGATTGCTGCTGCAACTTCCATTATTGATGGCGCTGCAGCCTTTGAGCTTTTTGACACCTATGGTTTCCCCATTGACCTCACACGCCTTATTGCTGCCGAACATGGCCGTAGCGTGGACGAAGCAGGTTTTCAAAAAGGCCTTAGCGAACAAAAAGCCCGAAGCCGCGCAGCTACTGCTCTGGACACAGAAGACTGGGTGGTGTTGCAGGAAGGAAGCCCTCGTTTTGTAGGCTACGATTCGCTGGAGGCAAAGACGGAAGTGCTCCGCTATCGCAAGGTGAAGGCAAAGGGAAAAGAGAGCTATCAGATTGTGCTGGCGCAAACGCCTTTTTATGCCGAGTCTGGCGGTCAGGTAGGCGACAAAGGAGTCTTGACCGGCAACAATTGGCAATTGCCGGTTGTGGACACTAAAAAGGAAAACGACCTTATCATTCATTTTGCGGAAAGCATCCCCGATGATCTGAGTGGTGAATTGCTGGCCCGCGTAGATGCTCAGCGCCGGCAAAACACAGCCATTCATCACAGCGCCACCCACCTGATGCATGCCGCGCTACGGCAGGTTTTGGGTACGCATGTGGCCCAGAAAGGCTCGCTCGTCAACCAGGAGCATCTTCGTTTCGATTTCTCTCATTTTGCCCGCATGAGCGAGGAAGAAATCGCAGCCGTGGAGCATCTGGTGAATGAAAAGATTCGCGAGAATGTGCCCGTCGTGATTCGTGAAATGCCCAAAGACGAAGCAGTAGCAATGGGCGCTATGGCACTGTTTGGTGAGAAGTATGGCGATGTGGTTCGCGTGGTCATTATGGACCCGGCTTACAGCATTGAACTCTGTGGTGGCACGCACGTGGGCAGTACCGGTGCGCTCGGCTTTTTCAAGATCAAAACAGAAACAGCTGTGGCTGCAGGCATTCGCCGGATTGAAGCGCTGAGTGGCAGTGCGGCAGAAGCCTATGTACAGGCCGAGCTGGCGCAATTAAAGGCCGCACGCGAGTCATTCAAGAATCCCAAAGACCTCGCAAAAAGCATTTCCGCCCTGCAGGAAGAAGCAAGCGGATTGCGCAAACAGCTGGAAGCAATGGAGGCGCAGCAACTGACAGCGATGGCCGCCGAGCTTGCACAAAAAGCAGAGCAGATGGGTGTGGGGAAACTCGTCGCAGAGCAGGTAAGTGTGGCCTCGATGGACGCACTACGCAAGCTGGCGAATGAAGTGCTGCATCGTCTGCCCGAAGGTGTCGTCGTTCTCACAGCAGAGATTCAGACCAAGGCTTCCGTTGCCATCGCGGCTTCGGCGGCTGCACAACAGAGTGGGGTGGATGCAGGCAAGCTGGTGAAGGAGCAGGTGGCACCGCTGATTAAGGGCGGTGGTGGCGGGCAGAAAGGCCTCGCCACAGCAGGGGGCACAGACGCTTCACGCCTCACGGAGGTGCTTGCTGCAGTGAAGAACAGCCTTTGATTTAAGCATGAAAAAGTGTCCTATCGTACGGTATGCCGGCCGATAGGATACTACTATTTTGATGATAAGCCGTGAGGAAATGCTTAGCTGATGCCGAGCAGTTCTACATCAAAAATGAGAATGGAATGAGGCGGAATGCTGCTGCCGGCGCCTCTGGCTCCGTAGCCTAATTCAGAAGGAATAAACAGCCGCCATTTGCTACCCATCGGCATGAGCTGAAGGGCTTCTGTCCATCCGGGAATCACCTGGCGAACGCCAAAGCTGGCAGGCTGATTTCTCTTGTAAGAAGAGTCGAACACCTTGCCATCCGTTAGGCGTCCTTCATAATGAACCGTCACGCGGCTGGTGGCTTCGGGACGAGGTCCTTCTGCAGCTTGCAGAATTTCATACTGAAGGCCGGAAGGAAGTGTGGTGACGCCTTCGCGGGCCCCATTTTCTTCCAAAAATTTCTGATTGGATTCAGTTTTCTGACCCAGCATCTGACGAAGTTTTTCCTGAAGAGACATGAGCTATTAAGTGTGCTTTGATGCATCGCAGTCATTCCTGCAAAGCGCTATGGAGGCCGCAAAAGTAGGGCTTGCACATACGCAGGCAGGAAGCTGATTTGCATCACGATGCATAGAAAAACGGTAAGCCTATCGGTAGTAACGATTTTCCTCTACATACTTCCAGACGGCATCCGGAAGCAAGTAGCGCACACTTCGATGTGCCTTGATTTCTTTTCGAATAAAAGAGGCGGAAATGTCCAGTAGAGGTGCCTCCAGCATGGTGATTTTAGCGGCAACGGGAGGCGGCGCATCAAACCCCGGGCGACGAAACACAATGATGGGGTATTGGGCCAGCAACTGTTCGTAGTTCTTCCAATGACTGATGTTTTGAAGCGAGTCGCTTCCCATGATGACATGAAATTTTTCCAACGGAAATTTTTCACTGAGGTAGGTGAGTGTGTCAATGGTGTAGGAAGGCTTGGGCAGCCTGAATTCAACGCTGGACGCACGAAACTTGGGATTGTCCTGGATGGCTAATTCAACCAAATGGAGGCGGTCATATTCATTGAGCAGTGAATGAGAGTCCTTGAGTGGATTATGCGGCGAAAGCACAAACCAGAGCTTGTCAATCTCCGCATGTTGCAACACGTGGTTGGCAATAATCAAATGGCCGATATGAATAGGGTTGAAGGAGCCGAAGTACAAGCCGATGTGCATGGCGCGAAGTTCGTTACCACCCTTGCTTCCGCACGAACAGCAGCGCCCGGATAACTTCGCGGCCATGTCCAAGGTTCGTGTACGTTTTGCGCCTTCTCCAACAGGCGGCCTGCATATCGGCGGTGTTCGCACCGTGCTCTACAACTATCTTTTTGCGCGTCATCATGGCGGCACATTCGTGTTGCGTATTGAAGACACAGACCAGACGCGTTTCGTTCCGGGTGCGGAAGATTACATCTTCAAATGCCTGCGTTGGTGCGGGCTGGAGCCGGATGAAAGTGTGCAAAAGCCGGGAGCCTTTGGCCCGTATCGGCAAAGTGAGCGTAAGGCCATGTATCGTCAGTTTGCCGAACAACTCATCGCTTCGGGACATGCCTACTATGCGTTTGACACCCCCGAAGAGCTGACGCAAATGCGCGAGCAGTTCAAAACAGCAGAGAATCCCAGCCCGCAATACGGTGCACAGACTCGCATGAAAATGCGCAACTCGCTGACCATGGATGCTGCCGCAGTGGCAGAGGCCCTCAAAGGCCCGCATGTAGTGCGTATTCTGATGCCGGAAGGTGAGCGCGTGCAATTCACCGACATGATTCGGGGTGAAGTCAGCTTCGATACCGGTCTTGTGGACGACAAGGTTTTGTTGAAGGCAGACGGCATGCCGACCTACCATCTTGCGGTGGTTGTGGACGACCATCAGATGGAGATCACGCACGTCTTTCGTGGTGAAGAATGGCTGCCTTCCGCACCGGTGCATTTGCTGCTCTGGCGCTATCTGGGCTGGGCCGATAAGATGCCGCAATGGGCGCACTTGCCGCTGATTTTAGGGCCTGATGGCTCCAAGCTTTCCAAGCGGCATGGCAGCAAGTATGGCTTCCCCATTTTTGCCATGAACTGGACGGACCCGCGCAGCGGCGACTTCACCGAAGGCTTTGCGGAACGTGGCTTTTTGCCACAGGCCATGCTGAATCTTCTGGCGATGCTTGGCTGGAATGACGGCACCGGTCAGGAGCTTTTCAGCCTCGATGAACTCGTCACTCATTTCGATATCAGCCGTGTGAACCACAGTGGCGCCGTTTTCGATTTTGAAAAGGCGAAATGGTTCAATCATCAGCACATTCAGCGAATGAATGCGGCTCAACTCGCGCCCCTGGTGAAGCCTTACCTGCCCGAAGCGGACGAACAACTGCTTCTTCCCGTCATAGAATTGGTGAAAGAGCGCTGCACTCTGCTGCCCGATTTTGGAAGCCAGGCAGGATTCTTTTTTACAGCACCGCAGGAACTGGACATTGCCGGTATTCAGGCAAAATGGAAAGAACCTTATCGGAACTTTTTTGAAACGCTGGCCACAAGCTGGGAAGGCATTTCCACCTGGAGCGATACGGCAGATATTGAGGCCGGATTTGTAGGGCTGGCGCAGGATGCAGGCCTGAAAAAAGGTGAGTTGATGTTGCCCTTACGCATCATGTTGGTGGGTGGAAAATTCGGACCGGGCGTGTTCGATATTCTGAAGCTGATTGGCCCCATGGAGGCGGCACGCAGGGTGCGCATGGCACTTACAAAACTTTAGTGCATTGCGCGCGAAATCCGGACAATCTGGATGCGATGCACACCCTGCAGCAGCGGTTGGAATGAAAGAATTTCAGCCCCGTTGCGAAGGGAATCCTGTAGGCGTTGGGGCAGTTCCGTACATACATCCACGACTGGGTAAAGCTTTATTGCCTGTTGCAGCGAAATCGAGTCTGTGAAAAGCTCGGTACTGCCTTGCAACTCGATGTATTTGCGGAGGTCATTTTCAGTGGCGCAGGCATCAAGGAGTGGAATTTTCGGATCGGCAAAATGCCTGAGATAGGTCGCAGCATCTTCCTTTGGTTGAAAAGTTTGAAGGCAGTATTGGTAGTAGAGGTCAAGGCGGCGGTTACCCTTTGTAATGTCGGCCAGGGCCACCTGTTTTGTGTGCCGGATTTGAAAGGCCATCACGCCGATACAATAGCCGACGATAGCCACCAGGGCAAGGATGCGAGCACGGCCTTTTTTCAGCAATGAAATGGCCCGTTCGAGTGCTATTCCAAGGCCAAGACAGAGAAGCGGCAGCACCGTGAGGAAGACACGATGTGGCGGCTCTGTAGGCCG
>JAMIQN010000300.1:0-25113 GCA_035914595.1 Chitinophagaceae bacterium
CGTGACCCTGGTCATGGACGCCTGCTTCAGCGGCCAGATCTCCTCCCAGATCGAAACCGAGAGACGCTTTGGCAACTGAAAGTGCTCCAATCCTTTGCTCATTGCGCATATAGACATAGCCATTTCTCTTTTTCGTATCGTTGGCAGACTTAGAATTCGCAAAGCTCATGAAGCCACTACTTCCCGTATCATTAGGCCCCCATGCCACTTCTACAGCGAAGAAATGCTCATGATCAAAACGGAAGGCATTCTGCACAACGGGAATTCGAATCCAAGCACCTCCTACGGCTTGATTGCAAGGCACTGAGAAGGTGTCAGGTCCATATATAGTCGTGAGTCCAGTGCGAAAACTATCCATTCCTGTTGACTTATATACGCTGTCGTACGTGTAACCGATACTAAGGGTAAAATCCTTCAGTGTGCAATTACCTGCTGGATTTACAACTTGGTAGCCTCTTGCCACTTGTAAGTAAACAGCCTTCACCCACCCAACAGGCATACCTGGAAAATCATGGCTGGAATACAAGCTTTGTTGCTTATACTCCAACTCAGTGCCTCCGGAACCTCCACCTGGCACCGACGATCCACTAAAAGTTGAGAACTGGTATTGTGGGGTTTGGCACAGACCCGATGCCACTACAGCAAGCATGACTATCGCCATGCAGAATATTCTACGTTTCATAGCAGTACTGGTTTACTCCTTAACGAAAGGAAGTGAAGATTGAATTTCTGCGCCGACCAAACGCAACAGATAATGGCCCCGTGGCAATGTTGATACATTAACCGTGCTACCCGATGTAGTGCTACCTCTGGCTACATTCCGCCCTGCCCACACCGAGGAGCCACCTCCTATTGCTGTGAATGCCATTGCTATTGCCATCATCATAGCAACAGCAAGACACATACGTAATCGCCTAAGCGCCGTGTGTGTGTGTGTGTGTAAACAGGCATCTCCTCAGCCTGCCGGGCCGGCATTGCAGCCGCTTGCTTACTGAATCCGCTCATGATATTGAGTTTTGAGGGTGAAAAAAATAACCTTGAACTGAAAAACAGCCCTTCCAAAATGACAAGGAAGACGACTTCTACTAAGACGTAAAAATTCTCAAAAACGTTGGGTACCACCGGATTTTTTCTACTCCACACTCACCCTTCTGGTTATCACCGTTCCATCTGCCTCTATGCGGACGAAGTAGATGCCCGGGGCCGCACTGCTCAGGTTGATTTCCTCAAAAAAGTGCGTGCCGGGATGGGCAAATTGCCTGCTTTGGATTTGCCGGCCCGTGATATCTGAAATAGTAACGCGCACCGCCTGCATGGCCTGCTTCGCATCTAAAGAGATATTGAACCGGCCATTGGGGGCGGGGTTGGGAAAGAGGCGGCACGTGATTCCTCCAATGCGCAGCGGCTCTATTACTGACGTACTGGTATTCGAATCCTTGACCCGATAGAGCTCCCAACCCGTGTTGCCATTATCTCCGGCGAAATACACATATCCTCCAAAGAGGGCCATGTTGGAACCGCTAACTCCATTCCCAGCCCCGGGATTCAAATCTGCTACCAATGATCCTTTTTCTCCATTGTACTTGTATAACTCCGTACCTCCCGATTGGGTTCTCGCATTGAAGAACAGATTATTAGGGGTAGAATAGAAGTTGGTGTACCCCCCTCCATTGGGTGACAGGTCAAACACCTTCGTCACCATGCCACTGGCCGTGTCATAGCGGTAGAGCGCATCCTGATTGGGCGTCTCCCTGCCATCAAAGAAGATGCCTCCCTGATGATAACATAATCCTACCCCCGTCGTATGCCCCTGATTACTCACCCCACTACCGGTACCTGGCAGTAAGTCGGTGAGTCGTGTAACGCTGTTGCCGTCATAAGCATACAACTCTCCACCATGCAACGAGTCATTCGCTGTGAAATAGAGTTTGCTGCCCCCCACTATTAGATTCTGTATGTGTGAACCACGCATACCCGGCCATATGTCTGCCACTTGGGAGACCGAATGGGACGAAGGATCAAAACTCCATAGTTCTCCATCGGTATTTAGACTGTCCCTCATAAAATAAATCTTGCCTCTGTATGCTACAAAATTGGTTAGGCCATTTCCTCCGTAATAATGATTGCCTATATCCCCAAGATCCATTTCCCATATAGGCGGATGCACCCCATCGTAACTCCAAATCCTTAGGTTCCAGCCAAAGTTGCCATTATAGGTGATACCCAAATAATAAAGCCTGTTCTGCATGACCGTTGAATAGTATGATGCACGCGCCATGGCAGAATCGCCCACTGTATCTGGTGGCACTACACCATTATATTTAAGCAATCGAAGTTCATTTGACTTTATGTAAGAAGCGAAATAGATGCTCCCATTGAATTCAGTCATTGGTTTCGACCAATTGACAGTCCCTAAATAATCACAGCCAGACTGGTTCCTCAGATTATTATCTGTCAGCCTTTCGGCAGGTGTACCCATTTGCTTCCAGCGCCATAGCTCCTGGCCATAGGTCGTATCCGATGCTGCAAAAAGCAGCCATTCTCCATAAGGGGTCAGCCCCATCGGAGAGGATCTTGCCCATGCCTGCGGTCCCGGCACGATGTCTTCCACCAACTGCGGCTTCTGTGCCTGCACACCGTACCCTATTGCCATGCAGGCCAGCATCATGCATACGAATGCATATCGTATCTGTGTTTTCATGATTGTCAGGTGATTTGTAGCAGTAGTGGCCGACAACAATATGCTGCCAGCCACTACCGCTTTGTTGAACTATTGCTTATTGAACCGCAATGTGACGGTGGCACCTGGCTCTTGCTGCAACCTCAGCAGATACATTCCTGATGAGAGATCGTGTATATCCACCGAGCTTTTCCCGGCTTTGATATTTCCACGTTTTAGCGTTCTGCCTGCCACATCTGTAATAGTATATTGACTCTGTGCAGGAACTTCCAATTGCAGCAGCGTCGTTGCTGGATTAGGCATAACAGATATGAACTGCCCTGCCCCTGCGGTTGTATGAACCCCATTGGGTATCTGGCGAAATACCATCGCATTGGCAGAACTGTATTTATATACTGTATTTGTACCATTATACCAGGCTGCCAAAATATCCTTACCCGTATTAGAACAGTTGCTCAGCGCAAAATTGACCGCCCTATCCCACGGATACTTAAGTGAGTCATTGTTTACCTGATAAACTGCCAAAGGAGTAATGAGCTGGCCGGTAGCAACGCTCACATCCCGCGCATACACGTTATTATACTGCCACGGGAAAAACCCGGTAGTGTACTGAGTATTTCCAACGTTGGATGACGAACCTCCGAATCCCAGACCGCCTGCCACGCATGCGCCCATTGCCGAATAGGGCGAATAAAGCGGAGCCAGAATCGTTGAGAAATCTGTGGGCCCCAGCAGCAAATCATTGTAGCCATACACAGCCTGCGGTCCTCCTCCCATCGGTACCGTAGTTGCTATTTGCCATTTGACGGAACGCCCATCATACTGACTGAGTGCTTCGATACGGGGGTAATACCCATCAGTTGTATTGTCCACAACAACCGGTGCCGGAATGGGAACACCTCCCATACTGTATTCATACACCTGAATCTGACTTGGACCCGAAACGCTATAAGACAGGATAAACCTCAAATCCCCAGAGTTGACGTCGGTGAACGCTGCTACGTCAGGCAGCATACCTCCGGTTATTTTCTTAGGCCCCTTAGGGCTAAAAAGAGAAATTGTTGGATTAGAAATATCAGCCACATCGGCCATCACATTGTTCCCATCGGACCAGGTGTACACAAACTGATGAAGGGATGGGTCGCCGTTGAATGTTGTACCTGCATCCGACCACATGTCTATGTGCGGGTAGCTCGGATTGGCCGTATAGGTATATTGTGACGAGAAGGACGAGCTTGTTGTAGAGGCTGTGTTTATGAGTACACCCGGCGTTTCTGATTGGAGATAGAACGAAGGCAAGCCGACGTCATACAAGTCATACACATCAAGGTATAAATCAGTTCCACTTGCTTTATCATATACAAGGCATACCGCATACCCGCTTGAAGACGGATAACTACGCACGCTGGTGCTGGCTGCCAACACCACATCCGGGCCTACATATCCGTTGATTGGGATCGTTACGCTATGGCCTGCGTAATCCTCCACGTAAAGTGTCGTGTTGCCCGTATAGCCTGAACTCCACGCTACTGCCTTTATCACACCATTGCCCTGCACTTCCACCATGTCACAGTTGACCACAATATCATCGCAGGGATTGGTCATCGGGAAACCGCCACAATGATAATACGCATAACTTGATACCGAGGTTTCAGGATAAGCCCCTGATGGGATGATTTGCGCGCGCGATGTCGACGTTGTAACCACCGCAGCCGACATCATAGCTAATGTGACCGCCACACGTAATCGCTTAAGCGCCGTGTGTGTGTGTGCAAACAGGCATCTTCTCAGCCTGCCGGGCCGGCATTGCAGCCACTTGCTTACTGAATCCGCTCATGATATTGAGTTTTGAGGGTGAAAAAAATAACCTCGAACTGAAAAACAGCCCTTCCCAAATGACAAGGAAGACGACTTCTACTAAGACGTAAAAATTCTCAAAAACGTTGGGTACCACCGGCTTTTTTCTGGCAATTTCTCCGTTAACGGGTCGTTATCCGCCCATCCTCACACTTGCCCCGCCAGCTTTTTAGCCCGTCGGTACTGCCGCTACCTTTGCCTCCATTTTTTTCACTTCGGCTTTCATGCTGCAACTATACCCCGCAACGGCTGCGGATGCCTTGGAGTTCACCCGCATTCGTGAACTGCTCTTAGAAAAATGCCGGACGGACGAGGCCCGGGAGCGGGTAGCCGCCATGCGGTGGATGAGCCGCGCCGAACTGATTGAAAAAGCCCTGAAACAAACGGCGGAGTTCCGCCTCACCCTGGGCGGCGGCGACTACTTCCCCGGGGGCTTCACCCGCAACCTGAGCCAGGAACTGCGCCTGCTGACAATACGAGGTTCCAGCCTGCCCGCCGATGGGCTGGCCTCGCTGAGCCTGCTGGCCACCACCCTTCAAAACATCCTGCTCTGGTTCAAGGGACATGCAGGATTTTACCCCCAGCTCGAAGCCCTGACCGAAGGCGTTGTTTTCGAGAAAGAAATCATTCAAATCGTAGGGGCCGTGCTGGACGAGCAGGGGCAGCTTCGGGACAATGCCTCGCGCGAGCTGATGCAAATCCGCAGTCAGCTTAGCGCCACCAGGCAGGCCCTGCGCCGCAGTTTTGAGCAAATCCTTCGCCGCCTGGCCAAGGCCGGCTACCTCGCCGACATCGCCGAGAGCTTTATGAACGGTCGCCGCGTGGTGGCTGTGGCCGCAGAGCACAAACGCAGCGTGCGCGGCATCCTGCATGGCGAAAGTGACACCGCCCGAACCACTTTCATTGAGCCGGAAGAAACCATCGAACTGAACAATGCCGTATTTAGCCTGGAGCGCGAAGAAGCCCGTGAAATCCAGCAGATACTGCAGGCCACCACAGCAGCGCTGGCACCTTTTGCCCCCGCATTGCAAAAGTATTATCACCTCGTAGGCCTCTTTGATTTTATCCGGGCAAAGGCCCTGCTGGCGCAAGAGATGAACGCCGATATGCCGATGTTGTCGCCACATCCTGTCCTGAGCCTGGTGAATGCGCGCCATCCGCTGCTGCTGCTGCAAAGCAAATCGAACGGCAAGCCCGTGGTACCGCTCAGCCTCAGCCTCGACCGTCACAACCGAATCCTGATCATCTCCGGCCCCAATGCCGGCGGCAAGACGGTGAGCATGAAAACGGCAGGCCTGCTCCAGATGATGACCCAGGCGGGCCTGCTCATTCCCGCCGACCCACGCAGCGAAGTCGGCATTTTCAAGCAGCTCATGATTCATATCGGCGACACGCAGAGTATTGAGCATGAGCTGAGTACCTACAGCGCCCATCTGCGCGACATGAAATACTTCATGGATTTTGCCTCTGGCAAGACGCTTTTTTTCATTGATGAATTAGGCTCCGGCTCCGACCCGGCCCTCGGTGGCGCCTTTGCCGAAGCCATCGTGGAAGAGCTGGCCCGCAAACAGGCGAAGGGCATCATCACCACCCATTACCTCAACCTGAAAGTGATGGCCGGCAAGGTGCAGGGCATCTTCAATGGCGCCATGACTTTTGATGAAGACCATCTGGAGCCGCTCTATCAGCTTAGCACCGGCAAACCCGGCTCGTCCTACACCTTCGCCATTGCGCAGCGCAGCGGCCTGCCCCAAAAAATCATAGCCCGCGCCCACGAACTGACCGACCGCGGCCACGTACGTCTGGACAAAATCCTCCATCAAAACGAACAACAAAGCCTGCGGCTGGGGGGTAAGGAAAAACAACTCGATGACCTGATTGCCGAAACCGAAAAGCAACGCCGCCACTACGAGCAGTTGATTGATAAAGAGCGGCTAAGCCAGCATTACGAAACCCTGCGGCTGCAAAATCAAATCAAGAAAGAAGAGCTGGACTACCTCCGCGACACCGAGCGGAAATTCAAGGCTATTATTCAGGAATGGAAAAAGGCTAAAGACAAGAATGAGGTGATTCAGGCAGCCGAAAGCGTGCTATTCCGCCGGCGGCAGGTGGCCGGTAATGCAGCCGCTGCACGCAAGGCCGACAAACAGTATGAAACGATTGGCGGTCAGCCTCAGGTAGGCGACCTGGTGCGCCATCAGCAAAACCATCAGGTGGGCACCGTCGTAGAAATTCGAGACCGAAAAGCCACGGTGCGCATCGGGAAATTACCCTTCCAGGTGGCGCTGGACGAATGGGTGGTGGTTCGGAAAAAGGTACCGGCCCGACCGACAAAAAAGAAGGCTTCGAAGCAGTAGGCAGGCTTTTCTCCTTTTTTTAAAAAACGGCAGATTACTTCTCCGGCTTAGGCGGCTCATCATGCCGGCCCGGCTGGCGTCGGGAGGCAAAACCGGAATGCTGGAGGTAGGAAAGAAAAGTATCGCGCGTGGGCGCTTCGGCCTCGTTGTCCGCATCCGCCTGCCCTTCTTCCGACACTACAAAAGCCAGAATTTCTACGTTCTTGCCGATCATTTCTGCAGGCAGACGCAGGGTAAATTCTCTTTCCGTAGGGACCACGATTTGCCGAATCATAGCATTGGTTTTTCGTAAAGATGCACTCTTGCCTCCTTTCGGGAAGAATGCTCATTGCAGACACAGACATTGAAAAGCAAAAAAGCCTGCGAATTCTTTATGCACCTATCTCAACGGAATGAGGCAGGCGTGGCAACTTGCGGCTCTCAAAAGCTCCAGGCACCCAAGTGAAACGCATTGCCAACCTGTACCGCGCCTCCTATTCCGGCCTGTCGCCGGCAAGCTGGTGGCTGAGTGTGGTGATGCTCATCAACCGCAGCGGTACGATGGTGGTGCCCTTCATGACGCTGTACCTGACGCAGCGACTGGGCTATAGTATCAGTCAGGCGGGGCTGGTGTTTGGCATCTATGGTGCGGGCGCTATCTGTGGTGGCTTTCTGGGCGGGCGCCTCGCCGACCGGTTTGGCTTTTACAATATTCAGCTCATCGGTCTCGGCGGTGGCGGCCTTTTGTTTTTTGTGTTGGGAAGAATGGAATCCTTTCCGCTCATTTGCCTGTTCACCTTTTTGCTGGCCTTAGTCAATGATGCTTTCCGCCCCGCGAATGCGCTGGCCATTGCCCATTATGCCAAGCCTGAAAACCTGACCCGCTCTTACTCCCTCAACCGGCTGGCGACCAACCTGGGCTGGGCACTGGGCGGCTCAGTCGGCGGTTTCATTGCGGCGCACAATTATGGTCTGCTCTTCATCCTGGATGGCTGTTCCAATATCGTGGCGGCCATCCTGTTGCGCATGGTGCTGGCACCGGCCCGTCAGAAAAAACATGCGGCCAAGTCTGTCATTCGTGCCAATCGCTTTGAAGTCTTTCGGGACCTGCCTTACCTCAGTTTTATTGTGCTGGTAAGCTTGTTTGCCTTTGTCTTCTTCCAACTTTTCAGCACACTTCCCGTCTATTACCGGAGCGAGCTCCATTTGTCTGAGCAGATCATTGGTGCGACGATGGCTGCCAATGGACTGATCATCGCCTGCTTTGAAATGGTGCTGGTTTTTCGTCTGGAAGGGAAAAGACCGCCGCTGCAATACATCCCCATTGGTACGGTGCTGCTGAGTATCGGCTTTCTACTCTTCAACGCCGGTATAGCCGCATTGACGGTGGCTGTCCTCAGCACGATCATCGTGGCGGTGGGAGAAATGCTTTCCATGCCCTTCATGAATACCTATTGGGTAAGTCGTACGCGGCAGGCAAACCGGGGGCAGTATGCCGGATTGTTTACGGTAGCCTGGGCTGTAGCGCAGGTGCTGGGGCCGGCGTTAGGCTCCGAAGTAGCTGACGTCTTTGGCTTTCGCAACCTCTGGTGGCTGATTGGAGGCATCGGCATTTCAGCGACGCTAGGGTTTTGGCTCCTGCATCGGCTTACGCTGGCGAAGCAAATGCGCCTTTCCGACTCAGCGCGCCCCGAATAAAAGACTGCCAATCCGTACGAGGGTGCTGCCTTCTTCCAGGGCCAGCGGATAGTCGCCGCTCATGCCCATTGAGCATGTGTCGAAATAGGGTTTTCCTAAAAAATCGGCCTTGCGGAGATTCATGAAAAAGGTGTGGAGCCGTGCAAATTCAGAACGGATTTGCTGCACGTCTTCCGTGGCAGTGGCCATGCCCATCAGCCCGCGGATGCGGACATGCTGCAGGCTTTCGCGCTGCGCATCGTAGTACTGCAAAAACTCCACGATGTCGCGCTCGGTCATGCCGAATTTGGTTTCTTCTTCGGCAATGTGCATTTGCATCAGCAG
This sequence comes from Chitinophagaceae bacterium, assembly GCA_035914595.1. GTDB lineage: Bacteria > Bacteroidota > Bacteroidia > Chitinophagales > Chitinophagaceae > UBA1952. The sequence goes on from JAMIQN010000300.1 coordinate 8,896, forward strand.
GTCCAGTACGCGGCCACATTTCTCGCCCTGCTTATTCAGTTCAAGTAAGAGCGGGAATGAATCCACTGCATGAATCAGGCTCACGAAAGGGGCGATCATCCGCACCTTATTCCGCTGCAGATGGCCGATAAAATGCCAGCGGATATCCTTTGGCAAAGCCGCAGCTTTAGCCACCAATTCCTGCACATAATTCTCACCGAAATCACGCTGACCGAGAGCATACAGCGCCAAAATGTCGGCCTCGGGCTTCGTCTTGGACACGGCCACCAGTGTGGCGCCGGCGGCTTTCGTTTCCTCCAGAATCTGCTTCCAGTTTTGCTCGTTAATCATGGTTGTGCGCTCTGCAGTCCGCTGAGGCTACAGGCATTTTCAATTCAGAAAGGGGGACTAATACTGCTCCTGGTCGTTCGGAAAATCGCCGCTCTTTACATCGCGGATATAGGCGCCGGTGGCTGTTTTAATTTCTTCATACAAAGAAGCATAGCGACGCAGAAAGCGTGGCGAAAAATCGCGGGTGAGGCCCAGCATATCGTGCATCACCAGCACCTGACCATCCACGCCGCCGCCGGCCCCAATGCCGATGATGGGAATCTTCACCTGCTTTGCCACTTCCTCACCCAACGCCGCCGGAATTTTCTCCAGCACGATGGAAAAACAGCCCGCTTCTTCCAGCAAAGAAGCATTACGCAGGAGTTGGGCAGCTTCGGCCTCCTGCTTGGCGCGCACGGCGTAGGTGCCAAACTTGTAGATGCTCTGGGGCGTCAGACCGAGGTGGCCCATCACCGGAACCCCTGCCGAGATAATGCGCTTCACCGACTCAATGACTTCCTCCCCACCCTCCAGCTTGATGGCATGTGCGCCGGATTCTTTCATGATGCGAATGGCTGAGTTGAGCGCCTCTTTCGAATTGCCCTGATAAGAGCCGAAGGGCATGTCCACAACGATGAGGCAGCGCTGCGCCGCCCGCACCACGGCCTGTGCGTGGTAGATCATCTGATCGAGGGTGATGGGCAGGGTTGTTTCGTGACCGGCCATCACATTGCTGGCGGAGTCGCCTACGAGGAGGACGTCAATGCCGGCATCATCGAGGATGCGCGCCATCGAAAAATCATAGGCAGTGAGCATGGAGATCTTTTCTCCCCGGCTCTTCATGGATTGCAGCGTGTGGGTAGTAACCCGCTTGATTTCGCTTTGAACGCTCATCAGAAAATGTTTTGAATGATTGCTGATACCGTCAGTTGCAGGAATAGGATTTTTCGGAAAAACGGCTAAAGAAAAATCTGGTTGGCCATCACAGCGGCCCGGTCAAAAGCTTGTAGGTCCAGGCCCGGACGCAGCCCTTGGTCGTTGCACCAGCTCAGAAGGTTTTCCGTAGCCAGATTGCCCACCAGCTCGTCCTCGGCCATCGGGCAGCCGCCAATGCCTTTCATGGCACTATCAAAACGACGGCAGCCGGCGGCATAGGCTGTCTCCACCTTCATCTTCCAGTTGTCCGGTGCGGCATGGAAATGTGCGCCGATTTGTATATCCGGGAAGGCCGGGATGAGGTGGCGGAAGATGTAGTCAATGGTTTCACGCTGCGCCAGGCCCACCGTGTCGCTCATGGCAATGGTGCGAATGCCCAGCTTGCTGAGCCGGTCCACCCAACCGATGGCCACGTCTGCATCGTAGGGGTCGCCGTAAGGATTGCCGAAGCCCATCGAGATATAGACAACCAGCTCTTTTCCGCGCCGGACGCAGCCTTCCTGAATCTCTTCCACTGTAATCAGCGAATCGGCAATGCTCTTGTTGGTATTGCGCTGCTGGAAGGTTTCGGAGATGGAAAAGGGAAAGCCGAGATAGGAAATTTCATCAAAGACCAGCGCCTCCTGTGCCCCTCGCGTATTGGCCACAATAGCCAGCAATTTCGTCCGTCCGTCGAGCTGCAAATGTGGAATCACCTCTTTGGTATCCGCCAATTGCGGGATGGCTTTCGCCGAAACAAAGGAGCCAAAATCAAGCACATCAAAACCTACCTGAAGCAGGGCGTTGAGGTAGTCAATTTTGGTAGCTGTAGGAATGGGATGTTGCCAGCCCTGCATGGCATCGCGCGGGCATTCCACCCAACTGATTCTGGACGCAGAAGGGCTGCCGGAAAGAGGAGTTTTGGCTGTGGATTCCATGAGTGCGGTAAAAGTAGCGGCCTTTCCGATGGCTCTTTACGATAGGAGAATTGCAGGCGGTTATACCTCGTTCAGCATCCGGAGAAAGCGGTTTAGACCTTCTCGTTTCTGCGCATCCAGCCGATAGTGGATGTTGTGCGTGAAATACTTCTCGAGGTCGTAATCCGTAAATGGATTTTCAGCCACCACTTCCGGAATCATGCTCAGTCCGGCAGCATTAGCCGCATCAAAGCGGGCGATAAAATCGGTCGGCAACTCTTTATTGGCCACCCAGGCGGCGAAGACAAAAGGCAGGCCCTGCCAGTCTTTCCAGGCCTGAGCCAGATCGAAGATGTAGGGAAAATGATGGCGCTGCTGCAAGGCCCTGTCGCCAATAATGACGCCGGCCGTAGCGCCCTGAATGTGTTCGATATAATCTTCCGGTGCGGGCAGCAATTGCAAATCTTTCTTCCAGAAATCGCGTACCAGAATGCTGGCCAGGCGCACCGAACTACGACTTTGGTAGTCGAGATAAAGGCCTGTCAGGGTTTCCATCGGCTGCCGCGAAAAGATGCACACAGAGGCTACTTCCCCATCCGCAGCAATGCCATAATCCCCCACGATGCGGGCGCCGGGAATACCCGGGATAGCCGCGACGGGCAGTAGGGCTACATCTATCTTGTCGTGTAGGAGCAACTCCGCAAGCCGTGACGGATAGTCGAGCTGCAGCTCTATCTCGTTCATAATCGGGCTGTGAGAGATGCCGCGCAATAGCGGTTTGGTATTGAGGTAGGAAACCGCACCCACCTGAATCTTTCGCAAGGGATAAATTTGGCCGCGAAGGTAGCGGGCTGTATGCCTTAAGGCCTTTCCTTTCAGCCATCTCATCCCTGATGCTGCCTTTCGATTTTTCAATCCCTACATGTCCAAACTTGTCATCTACACCGACGGGGCTGCCCGTGGTAACCCCGGCCCCGGCGGCTATGGCGCCATCCTCATGTGGGGCCAGCAACGCAAAGAACTGTCGGCAGGCTATCGGCACACCACCAACAACCGGATGGAGCTGATGGCAGTGATTGCAGCGCTGACTGCCCTGCGTCGCGACGGGCTACATATCACGATTTACTCAGACTCCTCTTATGTGGTGAATGCCGTGGAGAAAGGCTGGTTGCAGAATTGGCTGCGCACCAATTTCAAAGGCAAGAAAAATGCAGACCTATGGCGACGCTATGCCGAGTTGGCCGCCCGGCATCATATCCGCTTTGTGTGGGTGAAAGGCCATGCCGACAATCCGCTCAACAATCGTTGCGACCAGTTGGCCACCACAGCCGCAGACGGCTCCGATCTTCAGGAGGACGAGGGCTACACGGAGGACTAAGGCAGGTTCATCTTTGCCGGTGTTCCTACTGCTTCCTCAATTGGGCGAAATGGGTGGGAACTACTTTCTTTTTTTAAAAAAATCAGACGCACTATGCTTGTTGCAGATGTCATTCAGGCGCTTGAAGGCTTTGCCCCGCTTCGCTATCAGGAATCTTACGACAACTCGGGCCTGCAGGTGGGCCATGCTTCCGGTGAGGCAAAAGCCGCTCTACTCAGCCTCGACATCACCGAAGCTGTCATTGATGAGGCCGTGCAGAAGGGCTGCAACATGGTAATTGCGCATCACCCCGTGCTCTTCCACGGACTGAAGCGTATCAGCGGACGCGGCTATGTAGAACGCATCGTAGAAAAGGCTATTCGGGAAAATGTGGTGCTCTATGCCGCGCACACCAATCTGGACAATGCCCGCCAAGGTGTCAACCGAATCATTGCGGAGCGCCTGGGACTGACACAGACACGCGTGCTGCAGCCGCTGCGCAAGACCTTGCAAAAGCTGTACACCTACGTGCCCAAAGCTCAGGCTAATGCAGTGCGGGATGCGCTTTTTGCCGCAGGTGCCGGTGCCCTCGGCGCTTACGATGAATGCTCATTTAGCACTGCAGGAGAAGGCAGTTTTCGGCCCGGTGCCGGCACGCATCCTGCCATTGGCCAGGCAGGCGGCCCGCGCGAACGGGTGGAAGAAATCAAAATAGAAGTGATTGTCCCGCAACACTTAGAAAGTCGTGTACTGCAGGCCTTGATGGCGGCCCATCCTTATGAAGAAGTGGCTTACGAAATCGTGGAACTGGAGAATGCAAACCCCGAACTGGGCGCGGGTCTCGTCGGTGAACTACCGCAGTCTATGGCGGCAATTGAATTTTTAGGCCATGTAAAAAAACAGATGCAAACCGACTGTATCCGACATACGGCCCTTCCGGAAAAGCCGGTGCAGCGAGTGGCACTTTGTGGCGGCGCCGGCTCCTTTCTGTTGCAGGATGCGCTGGCCGCCGGAGCCGATGTATTCATCACCGGGGATTATAAATACCATCAGTTTTTTGATGCCGACGGGCGCATCGTCATTGCCGACATCGGGCACTGGGAAAGCGAGCAGTTTACGCCCCAATTAATTCAGAAAATCATAGCAGACAAATTGCCTACTTTTGCGACTCTTTTGTCCGAGACAAAGACCAATCCAGTACATTATTTCTGCTGATAAAAGCCCATGGCAACCGTAAAAGAATTCTCCGTAGAAGAAAAGCTCATCGCACTGCTCACCCTGCAAAAGATTGATTCAAAAATTGATGAAATCCAGACGCTGAAAGGCGAGCTTCCGATGGAAGTAAAAGACCTTGAAGACGAAATTGCCGGCCTGAACACCCGCATTTCCAACATTGAACAGGAAGTTGCCAGCATTGACGAGTATATCGTCAAGGAGCAGGAAGCCAAAAAAGAGGCTGCTGCCCAAATCAAGAAGTACGAAAAGCAGCTTGACAACGTCAAGAACAACCGCGAAGCCGAGGCCCTGAACAAGGAAATCGAAATGCAGGAACTGGAAATGCAGCTTCGCGATAAGCACGTGAAAGATGCTCAAATCCAACAGAGCGAGCGCGGCGTGCTGAAAGACCATACTGTAGCTCGTATTGAAGTGCTGGAAGACACGCTGGGCGGCAAGCGCAAGGAACTGGAAAAGATTATTGCGGACACGGAAAAAGAAGAGAAAAAACTGGCCAAGGAAAGCACGGCTGCCCGCGAGCAGGTGGACGCCCGTATGCTGAGCGCCTATGAGCGGATTCGCAAGTCTTACTCCAATGGCCTGGCAGTAGTGCCCATCCATCGCGATTCTTGCGGTGGCTGCTTCAACGTCATCCCTCCACAGCGCCAGAGTGAGATTCGCCAGCGCAAGAAGGTGGTGGTTTGCGAGCACTGCGGCCGCATTTTGGTGGACAGCGACCTGAACGATCAGGTACAGGTGAAAAGCTAAATTTTGAATGCTATTGACAGAGATGGCCGGTGCAATTGCTCCGGCCATTTTTCATTTCAATGGCCTTCGAATAAAGGACTGAAGCAGTCGGGCAATTCGTCATGTGCACTGCTGCCAAAACGGGCCATCCTGCTGCAGGCAAGGATTTTGCCGTTCATCTGCCCAACAATATCATCCTATGAGCAAGACCAATATCATCGGGCTGGACGCCGCTAAGGCAAGCTCGCTGGCAGAGCAGCTTAACCAGCTTCTCGCCGATTTTCAGATATTCTATATCAACCTGCGTGGCTTCCACTGGAACATCCGAGGTCCTCATTTTTTTGAGCTGCACATCAAGTTTGAAGAGCTCTACACCGATGCCCTGGTGCGCATTGATGAAATCGCAGAACGCATCCTCACCCTGGGGCACAAGCCGCTCCACACCTTCAGCGATTATCTGAAACATTCCAAGCTACAGGAGCGCCCCAACCTGCACGATGCTCATGGCGCCGTCAGTGCGGTTCTGGAAGGTTTCAGCCAGCTCATTCAAATGGAGCGCAGCATTGGGGAAGAAGCTGACAAGGCCGGGGATGAAGGCACCAGCGCCCTGATGAGCGACTACCTGCGGATGCACGAAAAATGGGTGTGGATGTATCACGCCTTCCTCAGCGCCTAAGGCCTCAGATTCTGACGGCACGGACCATCTCTCGCTTGCCCGGCGGGCCTGGAAGTTTATGTACCTGCCAGCCAGCAGCCTGCATCGCACGACGTACAGAGCCTTTGCTGCAGTAGGTAGTCAGAAGGCCGCCCGTCACTGTCTTGTTTGCCAGAATTCGGAACACCTGTTCCGTCCAAAGCTCAGGCTGCGCATCGGGGGCGAAGGCATCGAAGAAGATGAGGTGAAAAGGCCCCTTGCTCTCATCCTGAAGCAAGTCCACATGCCTTTTTTCAAGTTGAAAATGAGGATGAATCTCCACGCTGCTGCCCCACTCGGCCCCATGAATGGCCCAAAAGAGATTGGCTTCTCCAAGGATGACTGTATAATTCAGGCCTGCCAGCAGCGCAGGTTCCAGCGGAAAGGCCTCCAGGCTTGTGTAGAGTATGTGGCGTTGCTTCCTTTCAGACTCGATGGCGGTCAGAAAAGCATTCAGGCCGGTGCCGAAACCCATTTCAAACACGCGAAGCGGACCATCGAAAAGTTGCATGGCTGATTGCAGGCCAGCCTCGATAAACACATGCTGTGATTCCTGAATGGCGCCGCGCGTAGAATGGTAGCTCAGCCCTTTCTCAGGCACTTCTATCGTATGGGAACCGTCGTCGGTGAGGCGCAGTTTTCGTTCGGATGGCATCGCCCCAAAATTCGCATCAGAACAAGGGAAGCTGGCCGCCCTTGCATCGCCGGAACAGATCGGTATTGAGGTGTATCTCTTCCCGATTCAGGCCATACTTGGCCGTAAAAACCCGAAACTGGCTCCGAATCATTTCGGCAAATTTCCCTTCGCCCACCATCCTGTTGCCAAAGCGGCTGTCGTTGACCTGACCACCGTGGCAATCACAGATGGACTTCCAGATTTTATCAGCCCGGTCGGGCATAGTCTGCCGGAGCCAGTCTTGGAAGATGAGGCCGATGGCGCCGTTTAGGCGAACAATGGTGTAGCCTGCCCAACGTGCACCGGCGGCAGCAGCGGCTTCCAGCACGGCAGGCATATCCTGATCATTCAGCCCGGGAATGATGGGCGCATTCATCACACCGGTGGGAATGCCGGCTTTGCTCAGGGTTTCAATCGTTTTCAGGCGCTGACGGTAGGAAGCAGTGCGCGGCTCCATGAGTAGGCGCAGATTTTCGTGCATCGCCGTCACCGAGATGAAGGCCTGAACGAGGCCCAGGCGCGCCAGCTCCTGCAGGATGTCGAGGTCGCGCAGGACGAGGGCATTTTTGGTGATAATGCTGACGGGATTGCGGTATTCCAGACAGATTTCGAGCAGTTGCCGCGTGATCCGCATTCGTCTTTCAATGGGCTGGTAGCAATCTGTATTGCCCGAAAAGGAAATCGGGGCAGGCTGCCAGGTCTTCTTTTCAAAAAAACGGCGCAAAAGGCGGGGGGCATTCTTCTTCACCACAATGCGGCTTTCAAAATCGAGGCCGGCGCTATAGCCCCAATACTCATGCGAATTGCGCGCGTAGCAATAGACACAGCCATGCTCACAGCCCTGATAGGGATTGGCGGAATAAGCCATTCGGACATCCGGGCTGCTCACTTTGTTGACCAGGGTTCTGCTGTCATCGAAAATGAACTCGGTTTTTCGAGGCTCCGTCTCCCAGTCGTCAATTCCTTCGGGATGCCAGCGGCCCCGCTCGCCCTGCAGGAAAGAATTTGCCGGATTGAGCTGTGCCCCACGCCCTTTTTCATAGGTCTGCGGCACGCCGGATGGCTGGCTGAAAAGGATGGACTGGCCGGGTGTTGAAAATTGCGATGTCATTATTAACGCCAAAATAAGGGCATCAATACTACCACGAAATTTTGAAACAGCAGGGAAGTTTTTCTCAGAGAAAGAAAGGAAAGGAGCAGGCCTGTAAGCCGGATTTTGTCTGCCGAAGGGATTCGGGAGGCTATCATTTATCTCGGCCCGACATCGCTGCCGGGCTCTAGCTGCCAACCCACGGATGTGCCTGCCGAAGCAGTGCTGGCGCGAGCCGCGCTCATGACACCCGCCTATTTGGCATTTCAGCGCGCAAGGTTTACCCGCGGGTCCTGTTGCCAGGAGCTGCTGTAGGCTCTTACCCTACATTTTCACCCTCACCCCAAGAAGGGGCAGTTATTTTCTGTGGCACTTTCTGTAAGCCGCTGCGGCAGGCCGAAGCCCGGTCCGCTTTGACTCCCCAGCCGTTAACTGGTGCGCTGCTCTTTGCTGTCCGGACTTTCCTCTAACCTGTAGCGATAGCCCGGCCTGCTGCCTTTCCAAGGGGCAAAAGTAAGCTCTGCCCAAGGCCTTTGCGAAAGCAGTTAGTGCATTCATATCCTTCATTTTTGGGACAGAAATCTTTTTAAGAATGAACCTCAAATCAGGGCCGCTTTTCATTAAAAAAAAGACCCGAATTCATTCCTCAAAAGAGGCAGGACTGACAGGCAAGGCCGGCATATTTCTGCTCGTGCCGCAGCAACCATCGCTTGGCGGGAAGGCCGCCCCCATAGCCGGTCAGGGAGCCATCGGCACCCACCACGCGGTGGCAGGGAATAAGAATAGCTAAGGCATTGGCCCCATTGGCAGAGGCCAGTGCACGCACTGCTTTTTCATCGCCGAGGCTGCGGGCCTGCTGCAGGTAGCTGCGGGTGTGGCCGTAGGGAATGTCCATCAACGATTGCCACACACGCAATTGAAAATCAGAGCCCAGGGGCAGCAGGGGCAGGTCAAACGTCTGACGCGTACCGGCAAAGTATTCATTCAGTTGTGCTTCCAGTCGGTCCAGCAGGGGATGATTTCCTTCCTGAAAATCTTGTTGCAACAGGCCGGACACGCGGCGCAGAATGGCAGGCATGCTTTTGCGATAGCGAAAATCAAACACGACGAGGTCCGCATCTGTGGCGCCCGCCATCATATCGCCGATGGGGATGTGCAGATTGCGGGTGAAAATGGGCATGGTGCGAAAGCTCAGAGCTGCGCCGCAATTAAGGAAGAAATTTCGTCGGCCCGTGAGTAGATCATCAGATGCTCGCCCCCCTGAACCCAGTGGGTGGGATGGATGAACTGAGGTGGCAGAATTTGATCGGCAGTGCCATGAATCTGAATGAGATCGGGGCGCGGCGGGGCCGACATTTTCCAATCAAGGATGACCTTGCCGGCACAGCGTACAAAATGGGGGTCGCTATCGGCCATCACCTCGCGCACCAGTTTCAGCTCTTCCGCGGTAGCAGCACCGAACATCTTTCCAAATATGCTTTGCATGAGGCGCAGAATACTCATGAAAACGAGGCCATTTCTTGCGAAAAACCGAAGGAAAAAATTGAGTGGCGGCAATTCCTCGGGAGCCTTGCAGGACGATACCAGAAACACCTGCTGGTGAGGCCTTGTCAGTGCAATTTCAGAGGCCAGCATACCACCAAAGGAAAGGCCCAGAATCTTGTCAGAAGGACTATCGGGGATGAGGGCTGCGAGCTTGGCAGCATAGCTTGCCATCGTATCCTGCCGGCTCAGGTAAGGCCAGGGCACGTACCGAAACTCCACACCCGGAATAGCCAATTTTTGAAATACTCGTTCGTCGGCACCGAGACCGGAAATGCAGTGGATGACGGTCATGTGCACGAAGAAAGTAAAATTTTGTGCCGTTAAGGAAGGAATGCAAGTAGCATCTGACAAGCGTGTTTTGACTTGCAGAAAAAAATATTTCTCTTAATTTGAGTACTATGTATTGCATAGTACCATGCGCTGACTATATCTTTGCCACGTCAAGTTCCAAGCATTGCCCTATGAACATAGATAACACCCAGAGCCAGATGCGTAAGGGCATCCATGAGTTCTGCATTCTATCCATCATACGCAACGGGGAAGCCTACCCGAGCGACATCGTGGAGAAGATGCGGGACGCTAATCTGAGCATTTTAGAAGGCACGCTGTATCCGCTTTTGACCCGACTTAAAAATGCGGGCATGCTCAGCTATCGCTGGGTGGAAAGCAGCAGCGGCCCTCCCCGGAAATACTTCTCACTAACTGAAACCGGTGAAGCTTTTTATCAGGAGCTCTTCACCACCTGGCAGGAGCTTTCCACTGCCGTCAACCACCTTACCCAGGCAAGCTAACCCCCTATCATCCGCGCACCCTTTCCAACCATACTTCATCATGGAAAAAATCATCAGCATTAACCTCGGTGGCCGCATCATAGCCATTGAAGATGCCGCGTATAACAGCCTCAAGGCCTACTTCGAGAGCCTGCGCAACTATTTCGCCAACGAAGAAAGCCGCGACGAAATCATCAACGACATCGAGAGCCGTGTGTCTGAACTGATGGATGGCCGCCTCAAGAAAGGTGCGAGCGCCATTACGCAGGAAGATGTGGAAGAAATCATTAACAGCATCGGCCGGGTGGAAGATTTTGCCGCTCAGGAAGAAGCGCCACAGCCGGCATCTCAGGAGCAGGCACACAGCAATGCAAAGACCGACCGCCGTTTCTACCGCGACTCCAACGACAAGATTTTGGGAGGTGTTTGCTCCGGCCTTGCCGCCTACATGAACATAGACCCGGCGCTGGTGCGCATCGTTTTTGCGATTCTCACCCTCGGTGGATGGGGCTTCGGTGTGCTCCTCTATTTGCTGCTCTGGATTTTCGTTCCCAACAGGCCATTAGAGGGTTACAGAGGGCGTCGGCTGTTCCGGAATATGGAGGATAAATGGCTTGGCGGAGTGGCTTCCGGCATCGGTGCTTACCTCGGTCAGCCTGCGTGGATCATGCGGATCGTATTCATATCGCCCATCCTTCTGAGTATGTTTTCCGGCGGGCACTGGTGGCTGTTCGGCTCCTTCTTTTTTGGCTCGCTGACAGGCACTTTCCTGCTCATCTACATCGTCTTGTGGGTGGTATTGCCTCCTGCCCGCTCTTCTTTTGAAAAGATGGAAATGCGCGGTGAAAAGGTGGATCTCAACAGCATACGTCAGGGTGTGGCATCCAGCGACCTGAAGGCTCGCGTACGCCATTGGAAAGATGAGGCTTCTGACTCCGCAAAAACGTTCATGAACACGCGCGGCAAAGCCTTTGGCAAAGAGGTTTCAGAAGCGGTAGGTGTGGCCGGTTCTCGTAGCGGTCCGGTGATAGGCCGGATACTGCACGCAGTGTTCACAACAATAGGAATTGCCATTGCTTTTGCCCTGTTTATCACATTGATGATATATGCTTTTGGCGGAATTGCCGATCTGGTAAACGGCTACCTGCTGCAAACACCCCGGATGCGCTTCCTCGGCTGGTGTACGGTGTTGCTCCTTCTGGGAATTCCACTTATCGAAATCGTCATTCGGCTGGTTCGTCGCTCCATGAATATGAAACGAGGGAGCCGCATCCTCGGAACCATCTTCCTGCTGCTGTGGTTGAGCGGATTCGTTTGCGCCTTCATGCTTGCAGATGATATCAAAGACCAGTTTATGCTATCGAACACGACGACGGCGCAGGAACTGAGCATTCAACCCAGGGGCGAAACACTAACCGTTGCCGTTCCGGATGCCCCTGTTACATATGGCAATTCACTGCCGTGGTTGCATGGCAACATTGAAGGCTGGGACGTCACCAATGATTCGATGAAGATTGCCTACGTCAATATCCGCACGGGTTTGAGCCCTGATTCTCTCTACCATGTGCAAGTGGTGCAGGAAAGCCGGGGGAGCAGCATGGCAGATGCACGCAAGCGCGCTACGCAGATGAAATACCATGTGGAGATTTTCCCCGGAACCGATAGCATCCTGGCACTCGCCAATGGCTACACAATCACCCCCGCCGAGGGCTTCCGCGCCCAACGTGTAACGGTCACGATTCAGGTGCCAGCCGGCAAAAAGATTCGATTCGATGAAAGCGTGGACGAAAAGCTGTTTGGCATCACATCCTACCCTGCCGCAACCACGGAGCGCATTCAGTTTGGCAAATGGAGCGTTCGGTGGGACGATAACTACGAATCTGTGGACTGGGAAAGCAACGTGAGCTACATCATGAGTGCTGATGGGCACTTAGTGAATGCGCAGGCCCCCACCGACACCCTGAAGGCTACGCGCCACTCCGTACATCGCCGTTATGGGCCGGGCACCTGGCGTTATGAAATGCGAGAAGAATATGGTACCGATGCAGACGCTTCAAGAAAGGCGGACAGCCTGGACATGGAGATTGACCGGCTGGAAGCCCAAAAAGAGGTGCTGGAGAATGATGATTAGAAGGGGAAGCAAGGGGTTATGAAAGGTTTGAATGCGATGAATGCCAAAAGAAACGCTAACAATCGGACGAAGGCACAAAGCAGGCTGGCATTCACACGTTTCCGGCCCATATATTCCCTTATTTTTGCGCCTCTTTTCTATGCGCGTACTCCGCCGGGTTCCTGCTGTTTTCCTGCTTTCACTGATGGTTCTGCTTGCCGCCTGTTCGGGCTATGAACAGGTACGCAAAAGTTCAGACGTGAATCTGAAGCTGTCTGCTGCGAATTCCTATTTCGACGAGCACCATTATCAGCGCGCGAACGAACTCTACGAAAGTTTGATGCCCATCCTTCGCGGCACGCGCAACTATGAGCAGCTCTTTTATCGGTATGCCTACACCTTCTACTATATGAAGGACTACCCTTCTGCAGCGCTCTATTTCAAGAATTTCAATAACTACTTCCCCAATAGTCCGGATGCCGAAGATGCCGAATTCAAGTATGCGCAATGCCTGGTGAAGATGTCGCCAAAGAGCAGCCTCGACCAGTCGAATACACTCAAGGCAATGGAGGCGCTGCAGTCGTTCATCAACACACACCCGAACAGCAAGCAAATCACCGAAGCCAACGGCTATATGGATGAATTGCGGGCCAAGCTGGAAAAGAAAGATGCAGATGCGGCGAAGCTTTATTATAATATCGGCCAGTATCATGCAGCGGCAGTAGCCTACGACAACATCCTGAACCAATACCCGGAATCTACTCGCGGAGACTATTACCAGTACATGGTAATGAAATCGCTGTACGAATACGCCGGCAGCAGCATCCCCTCCAAGCAGGCTGAACGCTACACCAATGCAGTTGCGGCCTTCAATGCCCTGTACACGAACTATCCCAATTCAACCTACCTCAAAGACGGCAAGCACTACGAAATGCTCGCCAATGCCAACCTCAAGAAATTACAGCAGCCATGAATACACTTTCCAAGCGCCCCAATGCATCCGTGAATCCCCTCGTGGAAACCCGTGACGTGATTGCCATGAAAAATAAGACCGGTAACCTCTACGAGAGCATTACCGTCATTTCTAAGCGCGCCAACCAGATCAACATCAACCTCAAGGAAGAGCTGCATCGCCGGCTGGAAGAGTTCAACACCATCCTCGGCGACAACATGGAAGAGGTGAACGAAAACAAAGAGCAGATTGAAGTGAGCCGCCAGTATGAGCGCCTTGCCAACCCTGCCCTCCAGGCTACCGCCGAGTTTTTCAACGACGAGATTTACTATCGGAAGTAGGTAGCTCCATCGGCCTTTGCCGAACTCTGATTTTCTTGAAAAGCTGCCTGCGGGCGGCTTTCATTGCTTTTACCAGCTTACCGATTTTCTGCTCCATGAAACCCGCGTCTACCACAAAATATCGCCACCTCTTCTTCGACCTCGACCATACCCTTTGGGATTTTGATACCGCCTCTAAGCGTTGCTGGCAGGGGCTTTTCAACGATTACAAGCTGGCGCAATTTCTCCCTTCTTTCGATGCCTTTTACGAGCGTTACTGCTACCACAATGACCGGATGTGGGAACGATTTCGCGCAGGCCGCATGAAGCGGGAAGAACTTCGATGGAAACGCATTGCGCACACCTTCCTCGATTTTCAATTGCGGAACATGGAACTGGTGCAGGAGCTGAGCCGTGCTTATCTGGAGCGTCTGCCCACCCAGTCTGTCCTCATGCCCGGTGCCATGGCATTGTTGGAATATTGCAGCAGCCGATACAGCCTGCATCTCATCACCAACGGATTTGAGCAAACACAACGCCAGAAGCTGGAGCATAGCGGCATTGCTCATTTTTTTCAGGAGGTAATCACCTCAGAAATGAGTAACAGCATCAAGCCACAGCCTGAAATTTTTAAGTATGCTCTGGAAGCGGCGGGAGCTACCGCTGCAGAGAGCCTCATGATTGGAGACGGACTGGATATTGACGTGCTGGGCGCAGAACGCGCCGGTATGGATAGCGTCTATTTCAACCCTTCGCGCATACCGCACCAGGCCAAACCGACCTATGAAATTGCCCGCCTGGATGAGCTGATCTCAGTACTCTGAGCAGCATTGGAATCCTTGCCATCCACGGTTCAAGCCCCTTTCAGGGAAGTTTCTGTCTGCCACCCCTTGGGTAGCGAGAGCGGCTGACGAAGGGCCTCCGAAAATTCCTGCCATACCTCGGCAACTACCTCTGCAGCCGGCATCATGGAATGAATGAGGGCGCTCACCTGCCCGATCTCCAGCTCGCCTTCCGTCAGGTCACCTTCGGACATGCCGTGCTTTGCTCGCGCCCGGCCCAGCAAGGCTTCCAGCGCTTCGGGATTCGCACCGGCTGCCTCTGCCGCCTGAACATCCTGAAAAAATTTGTTCTTCAACAGGCGCACCGGCGTCAGCTTTTTCAGGGTCAGCATCGTGTCGCCCTCAGCGGCTTTAACCACTGCCTCTTTAAAATTGGCATGGCTGGATGCTTCCGGTGTTGCTACGAAACGGCTCCCCATCTGCACGCCCTCAGCACCGAGCACCATCGCGGCCAGCATGGACCTGCCGGAAGCAATGCCGCCTGCAGCTATTAGTGGGATTGAAATGGCCTCGCGAACGGCGGGCAGCAGACACATCGTTGTAGTCTCTTCGCGGCCATTGTGGCCACCTGCTTCAAAGCCTTCAGCCACTACTGCATCCACGCCGGCATCCTGACTCTTGCGCGCAAACTTGGAAGAGCTCACCACATGCACGACGGTGACGCCTGCTTCTTTCAGTTTCGCAGTCCATGTTTTGGGATTGCCGGCAGAGGTGAAGACGATGGGGACCTGTTCTTCGAGGATGATGGCTACATGCTGATCAATGTCGGGATAAAGCAAGGGCAGGTTGACACCGTAAGGCTTATCCGTAGCGGCTTTGCAGCTTCGAATATGATGACGTAGCACGTCGGGATACATGCTGCCAGCGCCGATTAGGCCGAGGCCACCAGCATTGCTCACCGCTGATGCCAGCTTCCAGCCGGAAGCCCAGATCATGCCCGCCTGAATGATAGGATAGCGTATCTGAAAAAGTTGGGTAATGCGATTCTCGAAATTCATAAAAACGGAAGAAGGAAAGGGATAGAGGCCAGCGCTTAAAAAGCATTATCGCAATTGCGCCACAGCTTGCAGCGCACGTTGCAGGCGTTGTTCTTTGCTGCCGCGAATATCGGCCCAGGGACAACCTGATTGCTGCACGATATCCCGATATTGGTGATAGAAGTAACGGCGGTCATGCTCCTGAGGATGCTCCCGCAAAGGGTCAAATTGCCAGGGCAGATCCGTGTCGGTGAGCAGGTAAAAATCATAGCTGCGCGAAGCAATCATCTCCAGAATGTGTCGGTCGCAACGCCCATAACGTGCTTCGCTCCACACCTTGATCACGTAGAGGTCTGTATCGCAAATCAGGACGTCTGAAGCCTGAGCAGCCGCGGCATCTTCTTGTGCAAGCTGGCCATAAGCGATTTGAAGCAGGTCCGCCTCTTCGTAAGGCCGGCCCAGATCATCGAGGTATTGTCTTGCAAATTCAGGAACCCAGATGGTACTTAATTCCGTTGCGAGATCGCTGCTAAGGGTGCTCTTGCCGGTACATTCCGGGCCAATAATGACAAGCTTTTTCGGGGCGGGCACGGGTAAAAATACGGGAGCGTAACAGGCTGATTTCGGAGCTACAGATTCGGGAAAAAAATAGCTTTGGACGAGGTGGGTGAGCCGTTATCTTTGCCGTCCTTTAGCGGTGCGGTAGCTCAGTTGGTAGAGCAATGGACTGAAAATCCATGTGTCGCCGGTTCGATTCCGGCCCACACCACCCCAAGCCTCCT
>JAMIQN010000301.1:0-1766 GCA_035914595.1 Chitinophagaceae bacterium
TGTGAACCGCATAGCAACCCGGCTTCGCAAAATTGGAAATCTCATACTGTTCGTAGCCGAGCCTCTCCGCCTCCACCATCAACAGCGTGGCCTGATCTGCACTCTGGCCCGGGTCCACCGGCGTAGCTGCCTTTTTATGAATGGCATGATAGAGCGCAGTGCCCTCCTCCACCGTCAGTGCGTAAGCAGAAAAGTGAGGTACATCCAGCGCGTGCATCTGCGCGATATTCTCCTTCCAGGCATCGTCATTCATTCCCGGTACGCCGTAGATGAGGTCAATGCTGAGTTGGGCAAAACCCGCATCCTGCGCGGCTTTCAGGGCATATTCACTTTGCTGGGCAGTATGGGCGCGATTCATGTAACGCAGGTCCTCTTCCCGAAATGACTGAATGCCGATGCTCAGGCGATCTACAGGTGTACGTCTCAATTCACGCAAGTAGGGAATACTGAGGTCATCCGGATTGGCTTCGAGGGTCACTTCTTTAAGTGTGCCGATAGGGAAATGCTCAAAAAGTGCCTCAAAAATTCGAAGTAGTTCATCGGCACTGAGCAGGGATGGCGTGCCCCCGCCAAAGTAGATGGTTTCGATATCAGCTCCTTCCAGCCAATGCTTCTGCATTTCAATTTCGCGTAGCAGCGCCCGGAGCAAATCGTCCTTCTGGCGGAGCGAGGTGGAGAAATGAAAATTGCAATAGCTGCACGCGCGGCGGCAAAAGGGAATGTGTAGATATATGCCGGCCACTGCCAGGGTTTTGAGATTTGTAGTTTTGAAAGGCAGGCTATGCGAAGATTTCCGCTCCTTTTTTTGATCCTTGCCTTTGCTGCGGGAAGCCTGCGAGCACAAAATTACCGGCTCGTTTTGCATCGTTTGGACGGAGGTGATTCCACCAATATTCCGGTGCTTAAAATCCCGCCTTCGTTTCGTGACGAAATGGAGGTGTTGGACTATGTCCGGCACATCCCCGCGAATTTGCAGGAGGCCGGTTACCTGGCGGCTTCCGTGGACAGCCTGCGCATCCACCAACAGCAGTACGATGTCTTTCTCAGTGTAGGTCAACGCTGGCACTGGGTGCGGCTTTCACTAAGAAATCTTCCGGCAGGGCTTATAGTTGCTACAGCTATTTCAGAAGCCGAATTTGAGGGCCGGGAAATAGGTCCAAAGTCTCTAAGCAGCCTTACGCGCCGGATCCTGGAATGGAGCGATGATCATGGCTATCCATTTGCGCGGGTCGGGCTGGACAGTGTTCGGGATGATGGTGCCGGAGGGCTTTCGGCCATGCTGGCTTTTGATGCCGGACCGTTGATGAAAATTGACTCTGTGGTAGTAGAAGGCGATGTGCGATTATCAAAGCGGTTCCTGTTGCGCTATCTCGATTTGAAGGAGGGCGGTGTTTATGTGCAATCGCAGTTGCAGAAGCTGGATACGAGGCTTCAGGAACTACCGTTTTTGGATGCCGGCTCAAGAGCAAGGGTTCAATTCAAGATGGGCGGTGCCTGGCTGAAACTGCACTTGCGCGAGCGAAAATCCAATCTATTGAACGGTATCATCGGGCTGCAGCCCAATAGCGGCACGGATGGGAAGCTTCTTCTCACAGTGGATGCACAAGCCGCTTTTCAAAACTTGTTGGGCCAGGGCGAGCAATTTTCTTTTTCGTTTCAGAACCTACAGCCCAAAAGCCCGCGCATTAATGCGGCCGCTACATATCCCTATCTGTTAGGCTCCCCAATCGGAGTGGACGGAACCTTTGAACTCTATTTCCGCAATA
>JAMIQN010000302.1:0-18456 GCA_035914595.1 Chitinophagaceae bacterium
AACGACAGCCTTTTTCGCTTTCGCGACCCTGTAACCGACATAGCCATGCCTCTGGCGCGTGCTGCTGATGTTTTTGCACATCGCAACCTCGGCGCAATCATCCTGGCTACCGATGGCCGTTTCAACCAGGGCCTGCAACCGCTGTATCAAAGTCTGGCTCTGCGCAGCCCGATCTATGGTATTTGTATCGGCGACACGGCCCTACCCAAAGACCTGCGCATTCCGCGCGTGTATGCGCCTCGCACCGTGGCAAGAGATGCGCAGGTGGAGCTGCGTGCTGACCTCGTAGCAACGCGTTGTACCGGCTTTTCGGGTATGGTTGCCGTGTATGAAAATGGAGCACTTCTGGACCAGAGCAGCATCTCTATTCCTACTGACCGCTACGACAAATCCGTTGCCTTCAGCATCCGCGCAAGCACACCGGGATTGCATCACTATGTGGTGAGCGTGGCGACCGCCGAAGGAGAGCGCAATACCGCCAACAACCGCCGCGACGTTTTCATCGAAGTGGTGGAAAGCAAGAAGCGAATTCTGATTGCCGCGGCAGCACCTCATCCGGACATCGCTGCCATTCGCGAAGCCCTTGCCGGCACCGATGCCTACACAGTGCATACCGAAATCGGCATGCCGGAAAATGCAAAAGACTACGAAGTGCTCATCCTACATGGCTATGGAATGGGCCGTATTCCTTATACAGCCGGTAAACCTGTCTGGTATATTTTGACCGCTGCCGGTGGCGGCGTTCCTACCACGGTCGCAGAGCTGGGGCCCGGCCTGGTGCATGATGCATATCCGGCACCCAATCCGGCCTTCAGCGCCTTTACCCTGCCGGCCGGCATGGCAACAGTGATGGAAAAGATGCCGCCCCTGAACACAGCTCCTGTAACGGCTTCTGCCGCTGCCGGCACACAGGTTTTGCTACGCGAGCGCGACAACGGTGCAGCGCTCTGGATGCTGCAGGCAGGACGGCCTGCGGCGGCACTGCTGACGGGTGAAGGGCTTTGGCGCTGGCGGCTGTATGAGTATCGCTACTTCCACAACCATTCGGTGGTGGATGAATGCATCCGGCAAACCGTTGCCATGTTGGCTGCCAATACCAACCAAAATCCTTTTAGCGTCAGCCAGCCGAAGTATGAATGGAGCGAGGGCGAACAGATTTCATTTGACGGCTATCTGCTCAATGATGCGGGTGAACAAATCAATAGCCCCGACGCCTCGCTGCATATCACCGACAGCAATGGTCGGAAGACGGATTTTTCTTTTGAAAAGCAAGGTGCCGCCTACCGGCTCAACATCGGGCAATTGCCTGCCGGCAGCTATTCCTGGCGCGCAACGACGCAGTATGCAGGAAAGAACCTTGCTACGGAAGGCTCGTTTGTCGTCACACATGTGCCGCTGGAAGCGATGGAAAGCGGTGCCGACTTTGGGCTGTTGTATGGCCTCAACAAGAAGTACGGAGGCAGTACGGTACTGCGCGGCAACATGACTTCACTCTACGACTCAATTGTTGCGAACAAAGACATCCGGCCTGTGATTGAAACCCATGAACAGACGGTGCCTTTGGTAGATTGGAAGTGGTACTTCTTCCTGATCCTATTGGTGGCAACGGCGGAATGGTTGCTGCGCAAATACTGGCTCGCGCAATAGCGTTTACTCAAAAACTTCTTGCTCGCTTAATAGGCCATCAGTTTCTGGATGGTGGCTTCGAGCCGGGCGCTTGCCAGGAATTGTTGCTCCAATTCTTTTGCGAAAGGCACGGGCGTGTCGAGGCTGGCGCAGCGCATGACGGGCGCATCGAGGCTCTCAAAACAATGCTCATTGATCCAGGCGCTAATCTCTCCTCCAATGCCGCCAATGAGGGTGTCTTCGTGCAGCACCAGCACCTTTCCGGTTGCTTTCACCGCTGCGCGAATGGCTTCATAATCCAGCGGGGCTAATGTTCTCAGATCAAGGATGTGGCAGGAACATTCGGGGTGCGTGTCTGCAAAATGAGAGGCCCAATGAACGCCGGCTCCGTAGGTGATGATGGTGATGTCATCACCAGACTGTACCAAACGGGCTTTGCCAATTTCTGTGGTGTACCAGCCGTCCGGCACTTGCCCACTGATGCTCCGATAAAGGGCTTTGTGTTCGAAAAACAAAACCGGGTTCGGGTCCTCGAGAGCCGCGCACAGGAGGCCTTTGGCATCTTCGGGCGTTGATGGATACACCACTTTAAGGCCGGGCGTGTGCGTGAACCAGGCTTCATTGCTTTGGGAATGGAATGGCCCTGCACCTACACCACCGCCAGTCGGCATACGAATGACCACATCTGCATTCTGGCCCCAGCGGTAATGAATCTTCGCCAGGTTATTCACGATTTGGTTGAAGCCCACGGTGACGAAATCTGCAAACTGCATTTCCATCATTGCCTTAAACCCTTTGATAGAAAGCCCGAGTGCCGAGCCGACAATGGCGCTTTCGCAAAGCGGCGTATTGCGCACCCGCTCCTTACCGAATTGCGCCAAGAAACCTTCGGTCACTTTGAAGGCCCCGCCGTATTCGGCAATGTCCTGCCCCATAAGCACCAGGTTGGGGAAGCGCTCCATGCTTTGGCGCAAACCGTCTGACACGGCCTGAATAAATTTTTTCTCTGACGAAGGCGCAGCCGCATGTGGACGAATGCCTGAGGGCGTATGTGCTTTGAACACATCGCGCAATTCTTCGTTGAGGTCCGGCTGAATAGCGGGGGCTGCAAATCCGGTAGCAAGGCCGGCTTCTATCTCCTCATGAATACCTTCCCGAATCCGTGCGATTTCGGCTTCGGTGAGGACGCCTGCCTCCAGAAGATAACGTTCATAATTCGCGATCGGATCCTTCTTGCCCCATTCTTCAAACAGCTCTTTGGGGACGTACTTCACGCCGCTGGCTTCTTCGTGCCCGCGCATGCGGAAGCTCAGGCATTCCACCAAAATCGGCTTCTGCTCACGGATGCAATATTCACGTGCTTCCTGAATGGTGCGATAGACCTCGAGCACGTTGTTGCCATCAATGTTGATGCCCTTCATGCCATAGCCGGCGGCGCGGGTGGAAAGGTGTTCGACGAGGAATTGTTCGCGGCTGGGGGTGCTAAGGCCATAGCCATTATTCTCGATGAGGAAAATGACAGGCAACTCCCAGACAGCCGCCACATTAAGCGCTTCGTGAAAATCGCCTTCGGAGGTGGCGCCATCGCCGCTAAAGGCCAGGGCTACCTTGTTTTCGTGACGCAATTTGTGGGCAAGGGCCACGCCATCCGCAATGGCCAGTTGTGGCCCGAGGTGCGAGATCATGCCGCAGATATGAAACTCAGGAGCACCAAAATGGAAGCTGCGTTCGCGGCCTTTCGAGTAGCCTTCTTTATGCCCCTGCCACTGCATGAAGAGGCGGTCAAAAGGCATCTTTCGCGCGGTGAACACACCGAGGTTTCGGTGCATGGGCATGATGTATTCATCGGGGTCCAGAGCGAGCGTGGCACCTACGGCAATTGCCTCCTGACCGATGCCGGAAAACCATTTTGAGATGCGGCCCTGACGGAGGAGGATGAGCATTTTCTCCTCAATCATTCGTGGGCGAACCAGCTCGGTATAGAGGTGAATGAGATCGTCGTTCGAAAGGCTATTCCGCTCAAAAATCATGGCGCAAAGTTGCAGGGGAAAGCAGTCACAGAAGGGGCTTGTTGCACGTAGAATCCGAACCGGAATTTTGAGGTATTCTTCGGCTCGGGTTCCTGCAAAAAAGAGGTGGCACCCGATGTGGGCACCACCTTTCAACAGAGCATTTGCGAGTTGCTATCAGGCTTCTGCTTTCATCATTTTCTGGTATTTCACGCGATCATTTTCATCGAGCAGAATCTTACGCAGACGGATATTCTTCGGTGTCACTTCGATGCACTCATCCTGCTGGATATACTCCATACATTCTTCGAGGGTCATCTGAGTTTTCGGGGTGATTTGGGCAGCACCGTCGGAGCCGGAAGCGCGCATATTGGTGAGTTTTTTCCCTTCAATCGCGTTCACGTTAAGGTCGCCGGGCTTGATGTGCTCCGCAAGAATTTGACCTGCATAAACCTCTTCTCCCGGATCCACGAAGAAGCGGCCGCGGTCTTGAAGTTTGTCAATGGAATAGGCTGTTGTGGTGCCGGTAAACTTTGAAATCAGCACGCCATTGTTTCGTCCGGGAATAGGGCCTTTCCAGGGTTTGAATTCGCGGAAGCGGTGCGCCATAACGGCTTCACCGGCAGTAGCCGTCAGCATAGAAGAACGAAGGCCAATCATGCCACGGCTGGGGATGTCAAACTCGAGGTGTTGCATTTCGCCCTTGGTTTCCATGACGAGCATTTCGCCTTTGCGCTGCGTCACCAGATCAATGACGCGGCCGGAAGATTCACCCGGGACATCCACTACCAGCGTTTCGTAAGGCTCGCATTTGTGGCCATCAATCTGCTTGACGATCACCTGAGGCTGGCCGATGGTGAGTTCATAGCCTTCGCGGCGCATGGTTTCTACCAGCACGGAAAGGTGAAGAATACCGCGGCCAAAGACGAGGAATTTATCGGCATCGTCTGTGTCCTGCACGCGGAGTGCAAGGTTCTTTTCCAGCTCTTTGTAAAGGCGGTCGCGGATATTGCGGGAGGTTACAAACTTGCCTTCACGACCATAGAAAGGAGCGTTGTTGATGGAGAACTGCATGTTCATCGTCGGCTCGTCAATGGCCATGGCGGGCAGCGGCTCGGGGTTTTCAAAATCAGCGATGGTTTCACCAATCTGAAAGCCTTCAATCCCGACTACGGCACAGATGTCACCAGCCGCCACTTCACTGACTTTCTTCTTGCCCATCCCTTCGAAGACGTACAATTCCTTCACCTTGTTGCGCTCCATGCTGCCATCAAGCTTGCAGAGTTGGATGTTTTGTCCTTCGCGAATGACGCCACGCGTCACCTTTCCGATAGCGATGCGGCCGAGGAAAGAAGAGTAGTCGAGCGAGGTAACCTGGAGCTGAAGATTTCCTTCGGGCTGTATGGGTGCAGGCACTTTCTCCAGAATCATGTCCAGCACCGCATTGATATTGTCTGTGGGTGTAAGCGAGGTGTTGTACCAACCTTGCTTTGCGGAGCCATAGAGGGTAGGAAAATCAAGCTGTTCTTCGGTTGCATCGAGTTGGAAGAAGAGTTCGAAGACAGCGTCGTGCACTTCGTCCGGCCTGCAGTTGGGCTTGTCCACCTTGTTGATGACCACGATGGGCTTGAGGCCTAGATTGAGTGCTTTTTGAAGTACGAAGCGGGTTTGGGGCATAGGCCCTTCGAAGGCATCCACGAGCAGGAGTACGCCGTCTGCCATCTTGAGGACGCGCTCTACCTCACCGCCAAAGTCAGCGTGGCCGGGCGTGTCAATGACGTTAATCTTGGTACCGTTGTAGGTAACGGAAATGTTTTTTGCCAGGATGGTGATGCCTCGTTCGCGCTCGAGGTCGTTGTTGTCCATGATCAGTTCGCCGGTCTCCTGGTTGTCGCGGAAGACTTTGGTGGCATGGATGATTTTGTCAACCAGGGTTGTTTTGCCATGGTCAACGTGTGCAATGATTGCAATATTTCTGAGGTTCATTCCGTGTAGTTCCCGATACGAAAAACGCCCCCACAGGGCGATTTTTTGGGAGCGCGAAGGTACGGATTATGAAACTCTCAGGGCCTGAGTAAATGGAGCGGAACGTTCCGGAGCATCAGTTGTGTTTGAAAGGTGCAATCATTTGGAATTCAGGAATGACGACCTCAAACAAGCGCTTGTTGTAGAGATTTTCCATGAGGTAGCTGCCGTACATTTTGCCCATGTCTGAGCGCAGGCTGCAGGCGGATACATACTGGTGGCTACCTCCCGCTTCGATAATGGGCTGCTGGCCCACAACCCCTTCTCCTTCAACCTCTCTGTAGCCTCCATTACTATCTAAGATGTGCCAATGCCGACGCAATAATTTCACGGGCATGGTTCCAAGATTCTCGATTGTAATCCGGTAGGCAAACAGGTATTCCGCAGCGATGGGATTGCTTTGAGTCGGTTGATAGAATGCTTCAACGGTAACGCTTACTCCATCTGTAACCTGTTGTGTTATTTCTGCCACGAGGCTATAAGATTTGTGTGCTAATGTAACTATTCAGGTCATTCCCGGCTCAAGAGATCGGTCATTAACTCGGCGATAATGGAGGATTCAAATCCTTTTTGCAACAGGTAGTTGCGCAGCTTCATCTGCCTGATTTTGGCGTTCCCTTTCTCACCCAGATTCTTCCATTTTTTCTCGGCCAGTTGATAAGCTGTTTCGAAATAGGAACTGGGATCTATTTCGCTCATAGCCTTTTGAATTAGATATTGCGAAATGCGGTGGCGTTTGAGTCCCTGAATGATCTTGACCTTACCCCAATGCTTGATGCGGAACTTGCCCCGGGCGTAGGCCAGTGCGAATCGTTCTTCATTCAAAAGGTTTTGCTCTATCAGTTCACTGATACTTGCTTCTACTTCATCTCGATGTAACCCGAGGCTGTAGAGCTTATCTCTCACTTCCTGATGGGAGCGTTCCTGATAATTACAGAAACGGATGATTGTGGCATGGGCGTCCATACTATCTGCCCATCAGTAGCATTAGAATCTGGATATCAGAAGGATTGACGCCACTGATGCGGCTGGCCTGACCAAGGGTTGCCGGCCTGAGCATGCCCAACTTTTGACGGGCCTCGATGCTCAAAGCACTTAACTGACTATAGTTGAGGTCGGAAGGAAGCGCAAGGTGCTCCAACTGGCTCATTCTCAATGCCATGTTATGTTCCTTTTGGATGTAGGTATCGTACTTCACCTGAATTTCTGCTTGCTCCAATTCCTCCTGATGGTAAGACTTGAAGGCCTGTGCGACAGATGGGTTGGCTGACATGATGTCGGACAGGTGAATGCCGGGGCGTAGCAGTAAGCGTTCGAGGGAAGTACGCTCCTGAATAGGGGCGCTTTGCTTCTCAGCCAAGAATGGATTGATATCATCTGCCTCCAACTTCGTTATGCCAAGAATGCTCTTTATCTGATTGACTGCCTGCTCCTTGGCTATGACAAGCTGGAGTCGTTCCGAGTTGGCTAATCCTAATTCTGCAGCTTTTCTTGTCAGGCGCAGATCCGCATTGTCTTGGCGCAAAAGAGTACGGTACTCGGCACGGCTGGTGAACCTCCGGTAGGGTTCATCAGTTCCTTTAGTAACCAGGTCGTCAATGAGCACGCCTATGTAGGCTTCTTCCCTTCCCAGAATAAAGGCGGGCAGGTCACTAATCTTGCGATGTGCGTTCACGCCAGCCATAAGTCCTTGGCAAGCAGCCTCTTCATAGCCAGTCGTTCCATTGATTTGGCCGGCGAAGAATAGGCCCGATATCGCCTTTGTTTCGAGACTACGCTGAAGTTGCGTGGGTGGGAAATAGTCGTATTCGATTGCGTAACCGGGTCGGAAGAAGGAGCAATTTTCAAAACCGGGCACCAGACGCAGGGCCTTGAACTGAATGTCGGCGGGCAGGGAGGTGCTAAATCCATTTACATAGACCTCAACCGTATTCCAGCCTTCGGGTTCGACGAAGAGTTGATGCTGGCTTTTTTCTGCAAAACGGTTGATTTTGTCTTCGATGCTGGGACAATATCGCGGACCAGAGCCTTTGATGTCGCCCTGAAACATGGGAGAATCTGAAAAACCCTGACGAAGAATGTCATGAACGTCAGTATTGGTGTATGTAATCCAGCAGCAGCGTTGTTGTTGCGGGTTCAGTTTCGACTCAGACAGGAAGGAGAATCCGGTTACGGC
The DNA here is from genome assembly GCA_035914595.1 of Chitinophagaceae bacterium. Taxonomy (GTDB): domain Bacteria; phylum Bacteroidota; class Bacteroidia; order Chitinophagales; family Chitinophagaceae; genus UBA1952. Next base: position 7,837 of record JAMIQN010000302.1, read on the forward strand.
ATCATCTCCAGGCTGTTCTTCCATGAGGGAATAGTTCAGGGTTCTGCCATCTACGCGCGGAGGGGTACCGGTTTTGAGGCGTGCAGTTTCAAACCCGAGTGCTACGAACTGCTCTGTGAGGCCCTGTGCGCTTTTTTCACCGATGCGGCCACCGCTTTGGTTGTTTCGGCCTATGTGAATGGTGCCATTCAGGAAGGTACCGGCAGTGATGACGACCGCCTTAGCTTGTATCTGCTGTCCGGAAACGGTCTTTACTCCGGTAACTGTTCCACGTGAAACAGTAATCTCCTTTACCGAATCCTGCCAGAAATAAACGTTTGGATTTCCTTCCAATATTTCTCGCCATGTGCTGGAAAACAAGGATCTATCACATTGAGCCCGCGGACTCCACATGCCCGGCCCCTTACTCCTATTCAGCATCCTGAACTGGATTGTACTCCGGTCAGTTACAATACCGCTTATTCCACCCAAAGCATCTATTTCCCTCACTATCTGACCCTTAGCAATTCCACCCATAGCAGGATTGCAACTCATGGCACCTAACTGCTGCAGGTTCATAGATACAAGCAATACTTTCGACCCTAAGGACGCCGCTGCATGTGCAGCCTCGCAGCCGGCATGTCCTCCACCGACAACAATTACATCAAGTTCTGGAAACACGTTCTACTAAAAATGGCCACGCAAAGGTGGCCATTTTTATTTATCCCAGAAGGTTCTTATCCTAGTGCTGCACTATAAACTTTACAGCCTCTGAGCCATTATCCGAGGCAACTACCAGGTAGTACGTCCCAGCAGCATACGATGAAGTATTCAGCGAAACTTTGCCACTCTTGAAATCTTTCATTGGCATAAACTCCATGCTCTGTCCCAGCGCGTTCACTACGCTAACGACGATGTTTGCACGCTGTTTCATGCTAATATCCACACTTAGCTTATCGCCTGCAGGATTCGGTGCTAATTCTACTTTATCAAAGGCTGAAGTTCGGCCGGACGCAACACTCGTGGGAATCTCCTTAGTGATGTGCAACGCCATGGCGGGTACTAACCCCGTCAATTGGACAAACTGAACTCTATCCGCTGACGTAACACTCTTGCTCACAAAAGGTATATTGGACAAAGTATCGTCTGATACCGTGTAAGGCGACCGAATATTGGCCGAGAAATTTGGCCCCCAATATTCTGCACGGCTGTTTGCATTCGAATCAGCGTGAATGGACAGATAATTCCTTGTATAGAAGTTGGTTCCATTATCTGCTCCCAGTGCAAAATCATGTTCCAGTTCCGCTGCCAGGAAATACCAGGTGTTGTCTTCCAAGGTAGGCATCTTACCAGGAATGGTTGGGTGTACTAAGTTCACAAAGAATGGTTTGTTGCTTGAATCTGTGGCAGCAAAAGTCGTTTTCAGACCCAAAGCCACAATGCTCAACTCATCCCCATTGATAAGACCATCATTACTGTTATCCTTCCATTTATAAAGATACACCAGTACCGAAGGGCTCACCGGATTCAACGCAAACAAATCACTATCAGCCCCGATAGCAAGTTGCGCTTTCACAACACCATAACCACCCTTTTTCACGTAGAATAATGGACCCCAAACAAGTGGTTGCGTTGCTGCGTAGCGATATGCTACCGATATCAGAGGCGCCTGCCGTGAATCATCCCAGCGGCCTTTACAAAATACTGAATCCGTAACATGCATAGCATATGTCACATCATTATCTGCAGGATTATCGTCTGTAGCCGCTGAGCTTACATGATAGTTCATATATAACGTACCATTGCTTGTGAATGACCCCTTATAAACATTACTAGACATATACTCATGCAGCGAATCAGCTACTGGGAATACCGGATCGGTAACCGAATCCGCATAAATCTGTGTCAGACTACCACCTGTGGGCTGAAAACTCAGGGTTTGTTTTACAATTACATTATTCTGTGTCGTAGTACCGAAATTCCCGACGAAAGAGCCATTATAGAAGTTATATGCTCTTGGAATTCCTGATGTCGAATTCACTTGCGATAATGGTACACAAAAAGCGTGTGGCACTGCCGGCGAATAATCCACAAAACCCAAGTCATTCGGCAAATTGAAACCCCAACTGCTTAGGTTAATCGTTACACTTTGCCCGGCTTTGATTGCTTCGTTGATTGGAAAGCCATCCTCTTTGGAGATGATCAAGACAGGAATCGTTGTATTGGTTGAATATGGTGTGGTTGGCGCCATACCAATGGTTCCTCCGTTCTTGTGATTTACGATGATCACGCCTATTGCTCCTGCTTGCTGGCAGTAATAAGCCTTCTGGCTGAACGAAATGCCACCGCCCCGCATAATCAAAGCGAACTTGCCATGTAAGTCCGGATAGCCACCTGTTCCATTCACCAATGGATTGGCACCTAATGTATCGTAGGCTTTCTCCAAAGGCACATTCAGATAGCCCGTGTCAATCGGGCGTGCCCAAGGCGTCGAATTAGTAGGATTTTGACTCCAGTTGAATTGTTTCGGCCCGCTAATATTTGAGGGACCAACAATCTCCAACCGAGGTTCTACATAGTAGCTGGTCATCACCTGTCCAACAGCTATTGCTACCTGAGCCAGGAGCAAGGCTAAAACCGGCATAACCCGATGTGTCAAGATTCTAATCATGGGTTTGATTTGTTTACTTGCTAAAATAAGGCTTTCAGTAACGTACCTGCTTCGCCTACAGGAAATTGCCCTCATTTTTACCGCACTAATCCGGCTTTTCGGCTAAACTCCAGCATCCGGTCTATCGGCACCTTAGCAGCCAGCCGCAGCGACTCGTCCATAGTGATCTCCGGAAGCTCGTGTTTTAAACACACATACAGCTTCTCCAACGTATTCAGTTTCATGTGCGGGCAATCGTTGCAGGCACATGAATTATCCGGCGGTGCTGATATGAAGGTCTTTTGCGGCGACAGTTGCTGCATCTTATGTAGAATACCCGCCTCCGTAGCTACGATGAAAGTCTGTGCAGCATCCGTTTGTGTAAACTTCAGCATCTGTGCCGTTGAACCGATAAAATCTGCCATTTTCAGCACTGCTTCCTCACACTCAGGGTGAGCGATCAATTTCGCTTCAGGGTGCCGTGTTTTGAGCTTCGTGATCTTCTCCATAGAGAACATCTCATGCACCATGCAGGCTCCGTTCCACAACACCATATTCCGCCCGCTCACCTTATTAATATAGGCGCCCAAATTCCGGTCTGGTGCAAAGATGATTTCCTGATCTGCCGGCAGGCTTTCCACTATCGCACGTGCATTGGAAGAGGTGCAGATATAGTCGCTCAATGCCTTAATTCCAGCCGAACAGTTGATGTATGAAATCACCATGTGGTTCGGATGCTTTTCTTTGAAAGCCTTGAATAGCGCGGGCGGACAGCTATCACTCAGCGAGCAGCCTGCATTCAAATCCGGTAAAAGAACCTTCTTCTCCGGGTTCAAAATCTTAGCTGTTTCTGCCATAAAATGAACCCCTGCAAAGACGATAATCCTCGCATCGGTTCGAGCCGCTTCCTGCGCCAGCCCAAGACTATCGCCAATGAAGTCTGCCACTTCCTGTATGTCCGGCTCCTGATAATAGTGCGCCAGAATGACGGCATTCTTCTCTTTCTTCAAACGCGCCAGTTCTTCAAACAAATCAAGTTCTGGAGCAATGGCAACATCGAGGTATCCTAACCTGGCTACTTGGGCACGTGCCGTTTCAAAATCCACAGCCATATTGATGATTGTTTTTTCTTTTTAAAAAAGAAAGCTACTACCATTAGCCTTCGGGAATCGTGGAAAGAAAAACCGCATCCACAGTGCTACTTTTCCAAACAGTTTTCGTCCACAGCCGGCCCGCATTTTTTCCACGCAAAGACCAAGTTGAATCAGTGATTTTCACAGGAAAATGTGGGCATGTGGAGAAGCTCTTCAAGGAAAAATTCTGAGCTGTGGAATTGCATTTTCTCTGTGCACAAATATCCGACAACAGGGATAAAGCTTTTGGCAAAACAGGGAATCTTAATACCGCCCTCAACTATCCAATCAAGTCCCCAACTTTTCCTTCCCTTTTCCACGGCTATTCACATTTTGGAATCAAAAACATAGCTCTTAGACCCTCTTCAAATCATGACAACCAATCATAAAATAGCATTAGCCATTCACGGTGGCGCCGGCACCATCCTTCGTGGACAAATGACAGATGCTTTGGAAGCGCAATATCTAAAAGCTCTGGAAGCCGCACTGGAAGCGGGTTATACGCTATTGCAAAAAGGGGCCTCTTCATTGGATGCTGTGGAAGCCAGCGTACGCTCCCTCGAAGATTGTCCGCTTTTCAACGCCGGAAAAGGCTCCGTTTTCAACCATGAAGGCCGACAGGAAATGGATGCTGCAATCATGGATGGAAAAACTGAAATGGCCGGAGCTGTTTGCAGCGTGAAGGGTGTTCGCAATCCTATTTCTCTGGCAAGAAAAGTGATGGAAAGGAGCCCACATGTGCTGCTGACCAGCGAAGGAGCCGAACGCTTTGCACAAGAACAGAACTGTCCCTTTGAGCCAGATGAATATTTCTTTTCACAAGAGCGATATGAGCAATGGCAGCAGGCAATGGCGGAAGAAAAAATTCAACTGGATCACAGCGCTCTTACTAAAAAGAAGTTCGGAACTGTCGGTGCTGTGGCGCTGGATGTATCAGGAAATCTGGCTGCTGCCACATCCACCGGAGGGCTTACCAATAAGCAATGGGGCCGCGTTGGCGACACTCCCATCATCGGCGCCGGCACCTGGGCCAGCAATGAAACCTGCGCCATAAGCTGCACGGGGCATGGCGAATATTTCATGCGAACCGTAGTCGGCCACGACATTCATTGCCTCATGGCATATGCCAACAAAAGCCTGCAGGAAGCCTGCTCCATCCTCGTTCACGACAAGCTGCAAAAGATCGGTGGTGAAGGCGGCCTCATCGCTGTGGATCGTTTTGGAAACGTAACCATGCCATTCAATTCAGAAGGCATGTACCGCGCTTGCAGAACAGCCGATACGGCACCACAAGTACTTATCTACAAGTAGAACTTTCAAAGAAATTGTATGCTGCCTGCCACTATTGCTCAGGTCATAGAATCGCTCGTTCAGATCATGGATGACTGCGAAAAGCGCCAGGATCCGTTAGGATACTTTGCAGCGCTTTATCATAAAGTAACCTGCCGCGTGCAGCAGGGAATAGCAGCCGGCGAGTTTGAAGATGGTCCTCGCATGGAGCGCTTTGATGTGCAATTTGCCAATCGCTATTTGCAGGCCTGGCATGCTTTTCAGCATGGTGAGCACACTACAAAATCATGGCTGGTAGCCTTTGGCGCAGCTAAAAAAAGAAGTACGCTCATCTTGCAGCATCTGCTGCTTGGCATGAATGCGCACATCAATCTCGACCTGGGAATCGTTGCGGCAGAAATAGCAAAAACACAGGGCCTGCCTGCCGTTCGCAAAGACTACGCAGCCATCAACGGCATCCTGGCTATGCTCACCGGCGACGTCATGAACGAGCTGCGCCGTGTTTCACCTTTGCTTTCATTGATGGGCCTTCATGCAGGGCGCCAACAAAGCATGCTCATTCAATTCAGCCTTTCCAACGCCCGCGATGGTGCCTGGGTCTTTGCCGAAGAGTTGTTTGATGCCAATGAATCTACCCGACAACAAATTGTCGAAGCGCGCGACACCAACATCGCCCAACTGGCGGAAAGCATTCTTGCAACAACCGGTTTGATGAAGCTGACAGCCGGCTGCATTCGACTGTTTGAATGCAAAAGACCGCGCCGGGTGATTCAGATATTGCGCAACAGCAATCCATCTTTCATCAAAGCAAAGCAGCTAAATCAACTGAATAATCCCGGGTGAAAGTCAGGCATGCAACAAGTCGGGATGGTACGGTAACCAACGCCCTGTAACCGGCTCAAACAACTCGATTCGCTCTGTTCCGGCCAGCAGTTTGTAGTCGAATTTTTGAAGCCCAACCACGAGGTAGCCTGGATAGAAATATTGCTTCGCAGACTGAGCTGCATAACGCACGCCATTCAGATACAACCATAGCCCCAAGCTGTGTTTGGCATAATCCGGGTCATAAAAATTCAGAATGCCGGCACAGCTCTTCAAGCCTTCATCGAAGTAGCCAACTGCAATAAGCCGCCCCTCATCACGAACAGACCACATCCGGCCCGGAAAATGGTCCTGACTGCCGTCGCCCAGCAGGCAGCTTGCTACGGAAGGCCAGCCATCAAAGTCAATGTGAGCGCGGTATTTCGCATACAAGGCTTCCCTTTCGTCATCCACAACCGCCGGTTGTAGCGTGATCGAAAAGCGGCGATTCAATTTGTCCAGTTTGCGAAGCCGATGGTTCGATTCAAAGCCATCCAAACGAACCCGCGTCCACACCACCCGCGCCACCCGCTCTTCATCGGCATGGATGAAAAGTGTACTGAAAAAACTCTGTTGCATCCGGTAAAAACCGTAGCTCAGCAGCAGGTCCAAAACCTGGCCCGGCACCGGTTCGCTAACGGGTATCACCTTCATGTGCGCTTCACTTTTCGTCCGGGAAATATTAGCCCCGGCAGGCCTTTCAAAATAGGGAATAGTCAGCCCTTTCGCCCTTGCGACAAAGGCGCAGGCGTGAAATTTGCCCACCCGCAATTTTGCGGCACCCTAATCAGGACGGATGATGCAGCCTACTATTCTCTACGTTCAGGACGCGCTTTGCGGCTGGTGCTACGGTTTTTCGCCGGTGATGAAAGCTATTTATCTGCGCTATGCCGACACGCTGCCGGTGTCTGTCCTTTCCGGAGGCATGATTCCGCCGGAATATGCACAGCCGATTGCTGCCAAAGCTGCCTATATCGCGTCTGCCTACAAGCAGGTAGAAGAATACACCGGCCGGGCCTTTGGCTCCGCCTATCTGCATCAAATCTTTTACCCGGAAGAAAGCTCCTGGAAGGAAGAATCCCTCACGCCGGCTACGGCTTTGAGTTTGCTCAAGGCAGCAAATCCCCAACGGGCCGTAGAGTTTGCTGCCGTCATTCAGGAGCTGCACATGCAGGATGGCAAAGACCTCAGCGACCCGGAGACATACCGTCCTTTGGCCGATAGTTTGAACCTGGGTGGCGATGATTTCATCCGGCGGCTGGGTGAGGAGGAATGGCAGGAAGAAGCACGCTATGAATTTGCACTCGTGAAGCAGCTCGGCATTACAGGATTTCCTGCCGTCTTGCTGCAGACAGCCGAAGATAAATTCTACCTCGTGGCACGAGGCTTTACGCCTTTTGAGCGCCTTGATGCAACCATCAAAAACGTACTGAAAGAAGTCGGTTTCTCACTCCCGGCTTAGCCTACAATGCCAAAGGCTGCACCTTCTTCAAGGGCCTCCATTTTGCCTGCCTTTTCCTCGAAGAACTGAATACCAATTCCGGCCATCAGCACGCGGTTTACGTCTTGAGGCAAGGCGCAGCTCAACTCTTTGTCAATAGCCACGCCACTCTTCAGCAAAAGGCCCGAAGACGCTGATGCGCTCACTGCTGTTTTGTTCGCGAAATCGGCAGAGATGCCTACCACCTTGATTTCAGCATGAGTGGCATTTGTCGGCCAGCCCAGGTCGCGCTTAGGCTGCAGGCCGGGCATCGTGATTTTAAGAACACCATCGGCGCCAAGGCTGCCACCGCATTGCGCCCAAAACGAACGGCTCAGCGGCTTGTCTTTGATCCATTCAAAACTGCGCAGCAGTGCCAGGTTTTCAGCCAAAATCTGCCGCTCACCTTTCGGGTTCTTTTGGTCTGCACGGATGATCTCGCCCAGCACCTTGCTGAGGCGGGCATGCGTCTCACCATCGCCGGCATAGGGGCAATATTTTTTGATTTCATTGCGGAGAAGGCCGGAGCCGGAACCGGCCCTGCCGAATTCGCTGCTCGCCTTGCGGGAGCCTTCAAAAGCAGCTTCCGTCGAGACGCGCTCTTTGTTCAAATTGCCCTTGCGGCGGACGATATTGCCATGTTTGGTTTTGTAGAAAACGTAGTCGCCGAAGGTGCCGGTGAGGGGGAAATCTCCTGTCTGTTTGGGCATATGTGTAGATGTCGGGGGTGAAGATAAGCTTCTCCCCATATACTCCCACTATTAGCCCTAATAATATACTTCGATTTTTCGTCGAAATACCACCTTTCCCAAGCCCATCCACACTATTTCATCCGCTCCAAAACACCCTGCAATACGACGGCCTGGCTGAGCTGAGGCTCTTTGGCAGAATAGACCAACGTAAGGGTTCGGCCGGCTGCAATTTCCTTCAGGCGTTTCAATTCTTCTTTCTGATTTTTCAATTCTTCCTGATAGCGTTTTTTGAATTCCTGAAAGCGTTCCGGATCATGGTTGAACCATTTGCGCAGCTCTGTGGAAGGGGCCAGATCTTTCAGCCATTCCTCCACCCGCAAGCTCTCTTTTCGGACGCCCCGGGGCCACAGCCGATCCACCAATACGCGATAGCCATCGTCAGAGGATGCGGCTTCATAAGCCCGCTTCATTTTGATGCTCATGTTCCCTCGATTTTAGAACCGCAATAGCAATTCTCTGCGGCACCGCTACCACAAAAACACCAGGCCAGAAAGGCCTGCATCACACATGTTTTTACCGCCTATTGGAAATATTTGTCGAACTGCTCGAACGACGTGGCCAGCTTGCCGAGGATGTCGTTGGCCTGCTCGGGGCTGCCGGCCTTTCCCAGGGCTTCCACCAGCTCCAGATGAGGATGCAGCCATTCATGCAGGGCTTCATGCGCCGCACCATCCATGGTGCAGCTTTCTATCAGTTGGTTGTTTTCCTGCTCCAGTTCCTGAGCCAGTTTTTTATAGTCGGTACCGCCCTGTTGCCGATAGTCAGAAAAAATTTGGCGGCTCTTGGCCAGGAAGGGCCTCATCTCATCATTGATGGCCCAGCGCTGACCGTTGTTTAGCGGAATCTCGGTTGCATGTTCGTGCGCAGGTGCCGCCGCTTCAGTGGTTTCAGCGACCACCTTGGGTGCTTGTTCTGTGTTGCAGGCCGCGAACATAAGCAGCGATGCGGCGGCGCAGGTACGGAGGAATTTCATCGTGAGGTCTCGGAGATTTCAGGGTAATAAAATCGGCTATGCCTTCGCGGAAGCGGCTTCCAATTCCAAGGCTTTCGGGAAGAGTATGTTGTTCTCCAAATGCAGGTGCAGATGCAGGTCTTCTTCAAATTCCCGGAGTAAAGAAAGCGTCGTTGTGTAAGTGTTGCAGGCATCGGCTGGAGGTACGTAGCCCTTTGTCAGGGTAGCAATTTTTCGAAAACGTTCGGCTTCGCCATCATGGTCGTGTATCATCATCCGGATGGGATTCTGGACCGACCCGGTAGCAGCGGCAGTGCCGGCTTCGGCCTGTGCCATCTTGCGAATGCGCGGGAAGAGAATTAACTCTTCTTTCTTCATGTGGGCGGCCAGCTCACCGGCAGACTGATGGAAAATCTGCTCCACGTCTTTCAGCTCCGGATGGGCCGCGCCATGCACCTGAACAATCTTTTCAAGTAGCGGCAGAATTTCGGCAATCCTGGTTTCCACATAGCGGTGGTGTGTAGCGACGATATGGTCGGCAAGTCGGTCCAGCGGCCAGTTGTTGTAGTCGAGGTCGGCGGCGGCCGGCGATGCTGCAGCCTGCTCCAGTTGTGCTACCAGGGCAGCGCTGTCTATTCCTTTTTCCCGGCAGACCTCCTCAATGCTGCGTTGGCCGTGGCAGCAGAAATCAATGTCGTATTGTTTGAAGACGGAGGCTGTGTGGTAATCGGCGGCAGCCACATCACCTACCATTGTTTCGTTCGAAATGTTCATCCCGTTCTTCATTTTGGATGCTACACTTTCTCGGCAATCAGGACGACGGCATTCATGTGCGCAGCATGTCTCCGAAAGGTTTTGCGCATGTGCATAATCCGTTGCCGAGCCTTGCCATTAGCGAGAATATTGTAGCTGATTTTTAAAAAGCGAAGCAGGCCTTCATCATCAATCAGACGGCGCGTTTCCAGCAGCGACATGTCGTTGGAGAATACCTGCCGCACCACGAAACCTTCCTGTTCCAATAGCTGCTTCCATTCGGCTTCGGTCAGGGGGCGCGCGTTCACTTTAATGCTGAGGGCGAGGTCGCGTTGAATCTCATTCTTCAGGCTTTCGTCCACATTCGTCAGGCCTAGTTCATGGATGGCGTACAGCCCGCCCTTCTTTAGGATACGATGGGCTTCGCGAATGATTTCAGACTTCCGGTGGTCTGCATGCATGGTAAGCATGGCTTCTCCAAACACCTTGTCTTTGGAGCCGCCCGCAAGGGGTGTTTGCGCAGCACTTCCTACAACGAATTCCACATTGGTGCCTCTGATTTTCGTCTTCAGGTCACGGACGGCATCTTCATCCGCATCCACGCCCACATAGCTTTTCGGCTGATGAGCGAGGGCCAGAGAAGCGGTGTAGCCAATACCCGGTGCGAACTCTACAATATCATCCTTCCCGGAAATCTGCAGCGCTGTAATCAGCTTTTGTGTGAGAGCCTTGCCGCCCGGACGAAGGACACGCTTCCCCATCTTGGCAAG
>JAMIQN010000303.1:0-7176 GCA_035914595.1 Chitinophagaceae bacterium
GCGCAACGGCGCGACTCAGGGAGAGGCTTGCCGCTACGGCAAGGATCAGCTTGCGTTTCATGTCTCTTGGAGATTGGAAATGTGACTCGATAAATTTTATCAGCAGATTGCTGGATTTGCCGAGTAAGACTCTTTTTCTCCGCAAGAGGTTGGGGCAAGGCTGAGATATTCTTTTGCAGCACACGAAGCCACGCTGTGCCTGAAAGGCTTTCAGATTAAAGCCTGAAAACCCGCGCAGGCCTTGCTTTTCAACAAAAAATAAAGTGAAGCCCCCATGCTGAAGTACCTGCTCACTGCTCTGTGTCGAGGATGTCCAGCGCATTCTGAGATGCGGCCTGGCTGGCTTCCTTCTTGGTGTAGCCGGTACCGCTGGCTACCTCCGAGCCATCCAGCAAAACCCCCATTTGAAACACTTTGCGCGGGCCTACCATCTTTTCGCCCAGTGTTACAAACTCAACTTTCTTACCATGACGTTGGGCCCAGCTCAGCAGCTTATTCTTATGGTTGGAGTCAGTGGCCTCAATAACGTCCATATCCATATATGCCTTCACCATCTGCTTGAGTACAAAACTGCGGGTGCGGGCATAACCTACATCAAGATAAACGGCGCCCACCAAGGCTTCCAGCGCATTGCCGAAAATATGAGAGCGGGCCAGAGACCGGTCTGCATGGTTGAAAAGCACGAGCTTGTTCAGCCCCATTTGCATGGCCACCGAATTAAGCGACTCTCTGCGCACCATGCGGCTGCGCATCTCTGTGAGGAAGCCTTCCGGCTGGGTAGGGTACCGTTTGAAAAGATATTCGGCAACGATGGAGCCGAGCACGGCATCGCCGAGGTATTCGAGCCGTTCATTATTCTCTGCCACCGTCTCGCTTTGCGAGCGATGCGACAGTGCAAGCTGATAATAGGGCAAGTGCTTCGGGCGAAAGCCCAACAACTGCTCCAGTTGCATTTCCAGCGGGCGGGACGGCGTGAAGAGTCCGCTGATCAACGATCGAAAACGCCGGTGCAAACGATGTCTGATTTAAGAGAATTGCCCGGCTCCCGGTAGGCCGGAAAAACAATCAAACGATGTCCTGAACGGTTCATGGTGCAGGCATTGCAACAGAAGCTCAGACCTCTGCTTTCTTGAAAATGACGGAGGCATTGTGGCCGCCGAAGCCAAAGGTGTTGCTCAGGGCAGCGCGAACCTGCCGCTGTTGCGGGGTATGGAAGGTGAGATTGAAGCGGGGGTCAATCTCAGGGTCATCTGTAAAATGGTTGATGGTGGGCGGCACTACATCGTGCATCACTGCTTTGATAGATGCAATTGCTTCAATAGCGCCGGCACCTCCCAGCAAGTGGCCGGTCATGCTCTTCGTGGAAGAGACATTAAGCCGGTAGGCATCCTCGCCAAACACTTCGGCAATAGCTTTCAATTCAGCCACATCGCCCAGTGGGGTTGAGGTGCCGTGCACGTTGACATAATCCACTTCGCCGGGCTGCATTTCGGCATCGTCCAGCGCATTGCGCATCACCAGCATCACGCCCAGCCCTTCGGGATGGGGCGCTGTCAGGTGGTAGGCATCGGCACTCATGCCACAGCCGGCTACTTCCGCCAGGATGGTTGCACCGCGCCGACGGGCATGCTCAAATTCTTCAAGAACTATGGCGCAGCCGCCTTCGCCCAATACAAATCCGTCGCGGTCTTTATCAAAAGGACGAGAGGCTGTCTTAGGGTCGTCATTGCGTTCGCTCAGGGCCTTCATGGCGTTGAAGCCACCAATGCCGGACTGGGTAACGGCTGCTTCCGATCCGCCGGCAACAATTACATCAGCCATGCCGGTGCGGATGTAAGTAGCCGCATCAATGAGGGCATGTGTAGAAGAGGCGCAGGCACTTACCGTCGCGAAGTTGGGACCGCGAAAACCGTACTTCATCGAGATATGGCCGGCGGCAATATCCAGAATCATCTTCGGGATGAAGAAGGGATTGAAGCGTGGGGTGCCATCGCCTTTGAAGAAGCCCATCATTTCCTCGAAGTAGGTAACCATGCCGCCAATGCCGGAAGCCCAGATGACACCCACGCGGTCGCGGTTGACAGTAGAGCCTTCCGTAATAAGGCCGGCCTGCTTCACGGCCTCGTCGGCGGCAGCCAGTGCAAACTGGGAAAAGCGGTCGAGTTTGCGCGCTTCTTTTCGGTCAAAAAAATCTTCAGGATTGAAGTTTTTAACCTCGCAGGCAAACTTGGTTTTGAATTTTTCTACGTCGAAGCTGGTGATGAAATCACAGCCCGAAGTGCCGGCAAGCAGGCCATTCCAATAGGCATCTACGGAGTTGCCAATAGGAGTGATGGCACCAAGGCCGGTGATTACTACGCGTCGGTTCTGGAGCGGCTTCATGTTGAAAGGTCGGCAGTTGGCAATTTACGGCTTGCGGATGCTGGCCTGTAGCCTCGCTAAAGTCGCTGAAGCGGGGAGACCAAATGCTTTTATTGAACAATTGGCAGCCTCAACCGAAAATTGGGTAGAGACTGCCAACTGCAAACTAAGGACGGATGCTAATTATTTCACGTGCTCCTCCAGGTAAGAGATAGCCTGACCCACAGTAGTGATTGTCTCGGCCTGCTCGTCGGGGATCGAGATGTTGAATTCTTTTTCAAACTCCATGATGAGCTCTACGGTGTCCAGCGAGTCAGCGCCGAGGTCGTTGGTGAAAGATGCTTCGGGAGCTACTTCGCTCTCATCTACACCCAGCTTATCAACGATGATTTTCTTGACGCGGGTTGCAATTTCAGACATGGTTTGATGCTGTTTTTTTGTTTCGCGCAAAAGTAGTTGTTCCGACCAAAAAGCCCGCCGAGCGCTTAAATAATTTCTTGAAGGGCTTTGAGACCAATGAATTCAAGGCTTTCCGAAGCATTGCCACCTTCGTCAAAATCAAGTTTTTCAAGCCCAAATGGAAAGCCTGCCCCGGCACAAACTGCTATGCCTCCGGCTGTTTTGGCTCTGTATCTGTGCTATCCACCACATACAGCGGACGGCCCCGAACATTAGAAATAATACGCGCCAGATATTCGCCAATGATGCCAAGGGACAGCAATTGAACACCGCCCAGGAAGGTCAGTGAGATAATAAGGGAAGCCCAGCCCGGCACTGTATTGTGGCCTACGAAATAGCTGTAGAGCGCATAAATGGCGATGAGAAAAGAGACGCCGCAAACCAGAAAGCCCATGGAAGCCGCCCATTTCAGCGGGCTGTCGGAAAAGGCAGTGATGCCATTGAAGGCCAGGCGCAGCATCTTCCGGAAAGGATAGTTGGTCTTACCATACTTGCGCTCATCCCGGTCGAAGAAGACATAGGTGCTTTTAAAGCCAAGCCAGGCAATTTGCCCGCGCAGGTATTTATCATACTCCTTCATCTGCTTGAGATATTCGAGCACATCACGGGAGATGAGGCGGAAATCGCCTACGTCTAAAGGAATTTCGAAAGAGACGAGGCGGTCGAGGATGCGATAAAAAGCCCGGGCCGTAAAGCGCTTGAAGAAGGTTTCGCCCTTCCGCGCACGGCGTTTGGCATACACCACCTTAAAGCCTGCCTGATATTCTGCGTACATCTCGCGTATCAGTTCGGGCGGGTCTTGCAGGTCTCCATCAATGGTGACGATGGCGGCACCCTTTGCATAGTCCATGCCGGCGGTGATGGCAATCTGGTGGCCGAAGTTTCGGGAAAAGGCGATGTAATGGAGGTGGGGATTTTGTGCACAGGCTTCTTTGAGCAGCGCCAATGAATTATCGCGGCTGCCATCGTTGACGTAAATGATTTCGTAGTCCGGAGTGATGCTTTCTGCGGCCGCCGTCATTCGCCTAACCAGCTCGCTAATGGTCTGCTCTTCATTGAAGACGGGCACCACGATGGAGAGCGCTATGGCCTGTGCTTGCATGCTGCAAAGAAAGAGGAAAAGCAAGCAGTCACAGAAGCATCTGAACGGGGACTAAAGACTACGGCAGGCTGCCCGATTTGCGGACAAAAAATGATTGTGCCCCGTAGCCTTCGAAAGCCAAATTCTTCAGGCAAGGTTGTTATAGGAAATTGCTTGAGCTACCCAACGTTTTTGGCCATTTAACCGTCATAGTTTGGGATGCTTTGCGGCGAGAGGAAGAAAATGCGCGGCAAAAATTTGTGGGTGCTTTGAATGCCAGTAATTTTCCAAGATGTGCGTGAGCTGCAAGGGTTGACGCCGTGAACGATTTTTCCATGAAAAGAATGCTCCGTTTTACCCCCTTTCTTGTACTTCTGGCCCTGATTTCGCAGCAGGCAGCCGCACAACTACAGGCGGATTTCACGGTAACTGCCCATTCGGGATGTGCGCCCGTGCAAGTCTCATTCACGGATGCTTCCACAGGTAATCCTACCAGTTATTTATGGGATTTTGGAATCGGTTCTCCTGTCAGCACGAAAGGGCCTCACCTTAAAACGTACTCCACACCGGGTCTTTACATCGTAAGTCTTACAGTGACCGATGTCAATGGCAGCAGCACCAAGACGGATACGATCATTGTATATGGTAAGCCTCAGATCCAGACCATCAGTGGTAATATCACGGCAGGTTGTGTGCCCTTACAGAATGTACACTTCACGGGCTCTGCACTGACGGGCGCTCCGGCCGGAGCCTCTCAGAACCTGAGCTATTTCTGGGACTTCGGAGATGGCTCCTCGCCAAGCAATGCCACGCAGCAGAATCCTACGCACAGCTACACATCCGCAGGCGTTTACAACCTAAGCCTGTCAGTGACGAACAGTGCCGGCTGCCAGTCAGATTCCACCCGTTCACTCTATATCAATGTATATCCGCTGCCGCAGCCAAGCTTCACCGTCAGCCCTAACCTGTATGCCTGCGGAGCACCTGCCACGCTTACGTTTACCAATACTTCTACCGGTGCTGCTCCCTCTCGCGCCTCCTGGACTTTCGGGGATGGTAGCGGCACATTTAGCGGCAACTCATTATCGCATACATATACTGCCGCTAACAGCTATATCGTCACCATGCACGATACAGATGCGCATGGCTGCGTGTCGGTAAATCCGGCCTATGCCACGAGAACCGTTACGGTATATCCCAACCAGCCTGCTTTCACAATGAGCCCTTCACCGGCCTGCGTCAATGAGGCGGTGACTTTCACGAACTCTTCTCCGGGCACTCTGTACACCGACTGGGATTATGGAGATGGCGTAATTGACCAGACCGGTGTGCATGCCTACACGAGTGCCGGTACTTATTCCGTGAAGATGACGGCGCATATAGGCCTTTATTGCACCAGCACTTTGACCAAGAACATTGTGGTGCATCCGCTGCCGCAGATCAATGTGACTTCAAGCCCGGCGGTACCCTGCCCGGCCCCTACTACGGTAACCTTCACCGCCAGCTCGCCCGGCTCCTCGAGTGGCACCACCTATAGCTGGAGCTTTGATGGAACACCCTTTGGCTCAAACAGCACCTCGAGCCAGACTTACACCTTCACCAGCAGCGGCTACAGGCATTATCAGGTGACGGCCACTGACCCGGTAACCGGCTGTTCCAGCACGAAGACGGAGAATAATTTTCCGATCTATCCTTTAAACGCATTCTTACTCCCGAAGGAGCCTGGCCCGTCATCAGGCTGTGTGCCGTTTAGCCCTGAGTTATATGTAGAATTAAAAACTACTATCCCCCCCCCACCACCGGGCGCCCCTATGCCAGACTATCCGGTTGGGGCAGATTCAACCAAGTACATCTGGACCTTCTACAATGCGACGCCGACTCCCGATACCTCCCATGCAAATAGCCCAACCAAGCACACATGGGATTCTGTGGGTACTTTCAAGGTTGTTGTTACAGGAATGACGCTGAATGGTTGCCCTTTTAAGGACAGCACTTATATCCATGCAGATACACCCGTCGTACCAAGCTTCACGGTTAGCCCCGTTGTCAATTGTCCGAAGGTGCCATTTACTTTTACGAACACCACTCCGCATGATACCTCTGCCAAGTATCAATGGGATTTGGGAGACACCGTGTTCCGGTGGGGGCCGTGGATTGCGGGCTTTACTCATGACTATGACATTCCTGGGAAGCATTATCCAAAACTTTCTACAGACCACAAAGGCTGCATTACTGTTTACCCCAATCCGGACAGCAATCAGGTCCTTTTCGTGACTGTGAACCCGTCCAATGCCGCGTTCTCATACATGGTGCAATGCGGCACCTATAAAGTTCAGTTCAAAGACCTCAGTGTAGGAGCCACTTCCTGGCATTGGGATTTTGGGGATGGGGATACCAGCAATCTTCAGAACCCGCTTCATACTTACGCCTCCAACAATATCTACCATGTCCATCTGCATACGAACAACAATATCTACGGTTGCAGTGATGATACAACGATGGCGGTGAATGTTTTCAATGCGGCCTCTGCGCTAAGCATCATGGCCGATAAGGATACTTTTTGCGTTGGCGAGAAGATTAATCTAAGTGCCTCTTTCCCAGGGCCTACAATTACACCACAATTTTCATGGCAGGTGGATGGCGGACCAATCGGACTCTACACAGAAAACACGGACACAAGCATCATCTTTCTAACCCGGGGGCTGCATTCTATCACACTTCGTACGACTTATGATTCTGCCTGCTCCAGCTCCGTAACCCGAACCGATTTTCTTGCAGCCCGACCCCTGGTTGGCTTCGTTAGCTCGGATAGCATTGGCTGCACGCCTTTGTTCATTCAGTTTACAGACACTTCCTCGGCCGTGCCCGGCACAACCATCGTTGCCCGCGACTGGAATTTTGGCGATACCACTTTTAGCTCCGGCAACAACAAAAACGTAAGCCATACCTACCTCAACAGAGGATATAAAACGCCGGTGCTCACCGTGACGGACAACATCGGCTGTATGGACAGCCTGCATCGGTACGGGATGATTGATGCGCGGCACACCAAGGCCTATTTCCTTGCTTCGCAGACGATAGTGTGCGTGAACGACACCGTTCATTTCATGAACCAAACGGTGGGCGACAGTGCCAGCCTGAATTACCTCTGGAATTTCGGAGACGGCACCACCGCTACGGTACGCAATGCCAATCATGCTTTTGTGGATACAGGCACCTACCAGGTTCGCCTGACCGCCGTGGACAATGCCGGCTGCTCCGATTCGTTCGTGGTT
>JAMIQN010000304.1:0-4708 GCA_035914595.1 Chitinophagaceae bacterium
CACGATGCTTACCAACGATTGTGCCGTCGCTTAGCACATAATTTCCACCATCCACACGGGCTTCCAGGCCGGGGTCGCGGCGCTTCAGGAAACCCCGATAGTCGTTGTCGGGCACAAAACAGATTTCATAGCTCTCTGCCTTTTTAGAAAGCTCTTCATAGCCCATATCTGCAGCAATCTGACGCACCTCGGTCTTCAGCAAATCACCGAGCGGATAGATGCTGCGCGAAAGGCAGTCCTGGCTTAGGCCCCACAGCACATAGCTCTGGTCTTTACTCAGGTCGCGCGCTTTCGACAACACAAAGCGGCTGGCTTCCTCCCGCACTTTCACGTAGTGGCCGGTAGCGATGAAGTCGCAGCCCAGGGCGTTTGCACGTTTCAGCAGGGCCGTCCATTTGATGTGCGTATTGCAAAGCACACAAGGGTTCGGCGTACGGCCCGCCAGATATTCATCCACGAAATTGTTGATCACGGCATCGCCAAATTCATCACGGATGTCAATGACGTAATGAGGGAAACCGTGCTCCACGGCAGCCTGTCGGGCATCATTGAAGGAGTCGAGATTGCAACAGCCTGTTTCCTTTTTTCCTGAAGGGCCCGTGCTGGTGGCATAATCCCAGGTCTTCATCGTGACGCCTACTACTTCGTAGCCCTGCTCATGGAGCATCAGCGCACTGACGGTGCTGTCAATGCCGCCACTCATGGCTACAAGTACCTTTCCGTGCCTGCTCATAATTCTTATTCCTGACTAATAATGCTTCGTTTGCGTCGGCAAAACTGAGGCAATGCCGCGAAGGTCGGCTATAGATTAAGCTGCTGCCTCTATTCCTGCGGGCAGATTGGCAGAACTTTAGGCCCCTGCTGCCATGATATCCCACGCCATCACCTTCGCTTCCGGCCAAACGACGTACTACTACTTCGATGCGACGGCTCAGGACATGCTGCAACTCGCAGACCCCAAGTCTTGTATCGTTATCACGGACACAAATCTGGCAGATCTGTATCGCGAGGAACTGGCGTCCTATCGTGTCCTGCATTTTCCGGCGGGCGAATCACATAAGAATCTGGAGACCCTGGGGCGCTTGGCTGAAGAGCTATTGCAGGCCGGGGCACATCGCCGGACTTTGCTGGTAGGCTTTGGCGGCGGCGTTGTCACAGACCTGACGGGCTACCTGGCAGCCAGCTTCATGCGCGGCATCAGGGTTGCTTTTGTTCCGACCACTTTGCTCGCCCAGGTAGATGCTGCCGTTGGCGGCAAGAACGGTGTGAACATTGGCCTGAATAAAAACATGCTGGGAACGGTATCGCAGCCGGCTTTCATCCTTTTTGCGCATCAATGGCTGTGGAGTCTGCCGGAATTGCATTGGAAATCGGGCATGGCAGAGGTGATTAAGTACGGCTTTATTGCGGATACGCGCATCTTAAATCTACTTCAAACGACCGGCCTCATCTCGTTGCAAAAGCAGCCTGAAAAGCTGGTGGAACTGGTGAAAGGATGTGTGGAAGTGAAGAACAAAATCGTGCGTGCTGATGAACACGAAACGGGGGTTCGGTGCATCCTGAATTTTGGTCACACTGCCGCCCACGCGTTTGAATTGCTGCACGAACTGCCGCATGGCTTTGCCGTTGGCCTGGGCATGCGCGTGGCGATGCGGCTCTCAGAAATTCATCTCGGATTGGATGCCTACGCAGCAATTCAGTTGAAGGAATTGTTAGAGCGATTTGGCCTTCCTGCCAGCCTGAGGGCGGATAAGAATAAGGTGATGGAAATCCTGCTGCGCGATAAGAAACGCCACGATGCAGGTATTGACTATGTGTTGCTGGAGAAGCCGGGGATAGCCGTTACAAAAACGCTGCAGGAAGCAGATATCCGCGAAGCCCTAAGCGTGCTTGATTAAAAAGGCTTGCAATCATCGGGAAGCCAGGCTGCGCGCGGGTTGCTACCAGAGTAATGCGCAAAAAAAAGCCAGCCTGAGAACAGGCCAGCCCCTATAAACCCTGCCGCAATACTAAAGCGTACCCAAGTGATATGCAAGGGCACTAAACAGATTTTTTTCCACAACAGATCAAGTGCCTGATTTATTGAAGCCTCGCCGGGCGGAAGAAGCAGCAATCGGCTATCACATACTTTTGCGCCTCACCAATTTTTTCGGTGTCTATGCAGTTTTTGGATTTCGAGAAGCCGGTCGAGGACTTGTACGCTCAGATCGCCAAGATGAACGAGCTGGGGGCGAAGAATAATATGGATGTAAGTGCGTCCATTCGTGAATTGGAACTGGCCGTTGAGAAAGTACGCGACAACCTGTACAGCAATCTCACTCCCTGGCAGCGCGTACAGCTCAGCCGGCATCCTGAAAGGCCATATACCCTCTACTACATCGAGCAGATGTGCAGCTCCTTCACCGAGCTTTTCGGCGACCGGCAGGTAGCAGACGACAAGGCTATGGTAGGTGGCATGGCAGAGTTGGAAGGGCGTCCGGTGATGATTATCGGGCAGCAGAAAGGCATCAACACCAAGCAGCGTCAGTACCGGAATTTCGGCATGGCCAATCCCGAAGGCTATCGAAAGGCATTGCGCCTGATGAAGCTGGCCGAGAAATTCAACCGGCCGATCATTACGCTCATTGACACACCGGGTGCCTATCCGGGGCTGGAAGCAGAAGAGCGTGGCCAGGGCGAAGCCATCGCACGAAACCTTTTTGAAATGGTCAATCTGCGGGTGCCCGTCATCTGCGTCATCATCGGAGAAGGTGCTTCAGGCGGTGCTTTGGGAATCGGTATTGGCGACCGAGTAGCCATGCTGGAGAATACCTGGTACACCGTCATTTCGCCCGAAAGCTGCTCCTCCATACTATGGCGCGACTGGAACCATAAGGAAATGGCTGCGACGCAGTTGCACCTTACCTCTGCAGACATGAGCCGTTTTGGTCTCGTGGATGACGTGCTGCCCGAGCCGCGCGGCGGTGCCCATGCTGCACCGGAGGAGATGGCGCAAACCCTCAAGGCCTATCTGCTTCGCTCTCTTGATGAACTGACACCCATAGATGCTGATGAACGCATCGAACAGCGCATCACGAAATTTTCAGGCATGGGCTTCTTCGATGAGCATAGTCAGATTGAGTCTGAAAATACCGGCAGTTCGAAGTCCAAACGACGCAAATCGGAATAACGAAACCCAACGCTTTGCAGCGGCTGCTTTCCATTCGAAATTTGCACGGCAGTCAGGGTATTATCCGACGCATTCAATCAGGCAATAGTGCGCCGGATAAAGGGTAAACCGTAGTTATCGCTCTAAAAAAACTTCAAGTGGCCAGTTCAAAAAAAGGAAAGACGGCGTCCCGCGATGGGAGCCTTTTTCGTGGCACCGGCGTCGCGCTGGTAACACCTTTTACCCGTACCGGGTATGTGGATTTTAAAGGTTTGGCCAAGTTGGTGCAACATGTGATTGCTGAAGGTGTGGACTACCTCGTAGCCTTGGGCACTACTGCAGAAACACCTACACTTACCTCGGATGAAAAGAAGGAGGTACTACTCTCCGTACTGACACATGCCAAGGGGCGGGTACCGGTCGTTTGCGGCCTCGGTGGCAACAACACGCAGGATGTGCTGGACGCTATGGAAAGCTATCCGTTGGAAGGTGTGTCGGCCCTGCTGAGTGTGGCACCTTACTACAATAAGCCTTCGCAGGAAGGCATCTACCAGCACTTCAAAAAAATAGCAGGTGCCAGCAAACTGCCGATCATCCTCTACAATGTACCGGGCCGCACGGTGACGAATATTCTACCGGAAACTGTCTTGCGCATCGCAAATGATTGCCCCAATGTGGTCGCCATCAAAGAGGCCTCCGGCAATCTGGGTCAATGCATGGAAATAGTGGCCGGCAAACCGAAGGGTTTTGTGGTGCTCAGCGGTGATGATAATCTGGTACTGCCCCAGATAGCCATCGGTATGGAAGGCGTTATTTCTGTGGCTGCCAACTGCTTTACACGCCCCTTCACTTCGATAGTACATGCGGCACTAGAGGGCGATTTTGAAAAAGCACGCGCACTGCATTACAAGCTGTTGCCGGGGATTGAATTGCTGTTTGCTGAAGGGAATCCAACCGGCGTTAAGTATGTGTTGAGTCAGATGGAGTTGATGAAAAACTCCCTGCGCCTGCCGCTGGTGCCTGCGAGCCGTTCGCTGGAAGAACGGATTGATAAATTCATGAAAACTATGAACTGAGGAAGTGACGGACGGTGTGTGCTGCTATGCCGCCCGCTACTGCAGGTGGTGCTGAAGTTCGGTGCTGTAACTGAAGGGTTCAGTACCCGGCGCGGTAGCGCCGGGCAAAGCCGGGTGTGTGCTACTATGCCGCCCGCTACCGCAGGCGGTGCTGAAGTTAGATGCTGTAACTGAAGGGCCCAGTACCCGGTGCGGTAGCGCCGGGCAAAGAGTTGTGTATTTTTTCCATTGATGCATAAAATCCCGCTGGCTTATTTCATCTCTTTCCGTTGCTACGGGACCTGGTTGCACGGAGATGTGCGCGGTTCGGTGGACCGGGAACACAATCTCTTTGACACACCCTACCTGCAGGGAAATTCAAATCTGGAAATGCAGCGTAGAGCACTCATGAAGTATCCTGCAGCATACCTGACCGCACAACAACGATTAGTAGTGGAGGATGCAGTACGGCAGACCTGTAGCTACCGAAGCTGGGTACTGCATG
>JAMIQN010000305.1:0-4346 GCA_035914595.1 Chitinophagaceae bacterium
GCCAGCCAAGGACACCATAACTCGTAAAAAGGACATCAGCAGGTTCTAGAATCTTGCTGGCTGCATCATACACATTGGCTTCGATGAAGCGGGCACGTAGCCCTGCTTTTGCTGCCAGATTGCGGGCCTCCTCAATGGCCGGCGCAGAAAAGTCAATGCCGGTAGCACGCGCGCCCAACCGTACCAGCGAAAGCGTGTCCATCCCAAAATGGCATTGAAGATGAAGGAGATTCTTGCCACGCAGGTCGCCCAGGAGGGGAAGTTCAATTTCCGTAAGGCTGCTTTTGCCTTCCAGAAAACCTGCTACATCGTAGAACGATGAGCCTACATGTACCGGAACTCGGGCGTCCCAAAAACGACGGTTGACGGGAAGAAAATCCATGAGGAAATGATGCGCAGCAGGCGGCCAAAGCTACTAGGCAGAATGATGACTCACTCTTAGCCCGGCATCCATTCATTGATCAACAATTTTCGTCGAAGCACGACTCAGATTTTCCTCTGCAGCGGAGTGTTTGCCCAGCCGAATTGGCGCCAAAGCCATTCAATTTCCATACCTTTACCCAATGCCTGACAAGGATATTCTAATGCGTGATTATTACATATTAGTTGCGGAGGATGATCCTGATGATCGCTTTTTGTTGAATGCTGCTTTTGAAGAAAATGGATTTACAGAGCGAATTGAATATGTTGGAGATGGCGTGGAGCTGGTTGCCTTTTTGGAGGCTATTCCGGATGATGAGACGGCTGAGGACTGCTACCCAAGGTTTATTCTTTTGGACCTGAACATGCCCAGAAAAGATGGTCGAGAAGTTCTTTTTGAACTAAAACGGCACCCCCGCTGGAGCGAGATTCCGGTAATTGTTTTTAGCACCACATACAACGAGATTGAGATCCGCCGCTGCTATGAGTTAGGCGCAAGCTCTTACATCGCCAAGCCCAACAGCTTTGAGGAACTGAAAAAAATTGTGACCACACTGCGTGGTGACTGGATGTACAGCGATGGGTTTCAATAAAAAGAGAATTTCACGGGCACTGTCTTTGTATCCTTTTTCGGCAAAGACTTTAAGAGTAGTAAGCCCCCAACCTGTTTCCCCTCTACCCATTGATTGCTGTACGAAAATGAAAGTGCTCATTGTTGATGATGAACGCGACCTATGCCTGCTCCTCAAAAATTATCTGACGCGAAAAGGCTATGAAACGATAATAGCTTATACGCTGGCAAAAGGCCTCGACGAGTTGCAACGCAGCTCCCCCGACATACTTTTTCTGGATAATAATCTGGCAGATGGCCTTGGCTGGCCGATGCTTCCGGCGATTCTACATCGCTATCCTCACCTGCAGGTGTACCTGATCAGCGCCTACAATCCGCCGGTGCCACCCATCCCCGAAGGCGCAGCAGTGACCCTCATCGAGAAGCCTATTTCTTTTGGAGACCTGAGCCGGCGAATGAAGAAAATGGAACTGGCACATCACGATTGATTCGCATCTGTTGTGCATGTCGGTTTACCTTCTTTTCAAATTCCTGGGGGTATTCAACGCTTCCGGCGCAGGCCAATAACGATGGCGATGATGGCCAGCAGAAGCAGAATGTGAATAGGGCCACGGCTGCCATTGAAGAACGCAAAAGCCCATCCGATAAGAAGAATTACTGCGACCAAATACAGGATGCTTCTCATGGGGAAGATGTTTAGAGTAAAAAGTTCAAATGATTGAGCCTTTCGGCCACAGGCAAATCTATAGGTTGAAGTTTCGAAAAGTAGGAACGGCTGTGCATCGGGTGCCCCGTGCAGGGAGGGCTTCAATCCTGTAGCATAGGTTTTCGGATGTCTTTTGCATCAAAGTGGCGGGGGAATGAAAAGGAAAAGCGCGTGCCTGAATGCAGCTCGGAACTGACATCAATAGTGGCCCGATGTGCCTGCAGAATATTGCGGGTAAACGGCAGGCCCAGCCCCATCCCATTGCGCTTTTGCGTGAAATAGGGTTCAAAGAGGCGCGCAAGATTTTCTTCGGAAATGCCACAGCCGTTGTCTTCGATCTGAAGGATGGCTGCGTCCGGCTCCAACTGAATAGCAATTGCCAGTCGGCCTTTGCCTTCTTCCACGGCCTCAATGGCATTGGTCATTACGTTCAGCAGCGCAAGGCTGAGCTTTTCAGGGTCGGCAAGCACCATCACGGGCTGATCCGGGAACTGAATTTCAAGACGGATTTTCTTCAGCGTAATCCGGTCTATTGAAGCCGCAATCACTTCGTCCACAATTGCCTGCAGGCTTGATTTTCGAAGGACTACCTCAGACGGCTTGGAACTGGTGAGCAACTCGCTGATCAGGTCTGAAATCCGTTGTGCATTGCGCTGAATGATGCTGAGGTAAAGCTCACCGGCTTCGCTCAGGGGAACGTCCTGCTGCAGTTGCTCCGCAGACAGCGTGATGTTATTAAGGGGATTTCGCACCTCGTGCGCCAAGGCACGAACCAGGCGGCTGGTGGCTGCCAGCTTCTCAGATTGCAGGGTCAGGCGCTCCTGCCGGCGCAGGATGGTAATGTCGTGAAGGATGCCCTGAATGAAACCCGAAGTGTAGTGAGGCTGTTCCTTCGTGGCGGTGAGGATGCAAATCTTCTTTTCGCCACTTTTCATTTGTAGCGCCACTTCCCAGTCATTGACCTCTCCATCCTTCTGCATGGAATCTTTCAAGAACTGCCGGTCTTCCGGATTCGCAATGAGGTCGCAGAAATCCTGTCCTTTCAGCTCATCCGGTGTGTAGCCGGTCAGCTCCAGTGCAGCATTGTTTACTTCCTGAAAATGAAGCTCTTCATCAGAAATGAAGACCAAGTCCTTGCTCTTTTCGAATATGCTCCGATACTTCTGTTCATTCTCGCGCAGGGCCATCAAGCTATCACGGCGGTCTATTGCATAACGAATGCAGCGCTCCAGCTTTTCTACTGTCAGCTCGGACTTTACGAGGTAATCTGCGGCACCCAGGTGTATTGCCTCCAAGTCCAGTTCGCGGTTATCTGTTCCTGTAAGAAGAATGATGGGGGACTCGCAGTTTTGAAGTCTGGCTTCGCGAAGCAGCTCCATTCCGGTATGGGCACCGAGGTTATGGTCCACGAAATTGATTCCCCAGGGATTCTGACAGGCTTTACGCAGACCAAGGTGAAAATCATGGCACCATTCCACCTCAAACTTGCCGTTGGGGATGCGATGAATCAGGTCTTGAATAATAAGAAAATCATCCTCATCGTCGTCAATCACCAGGATGGGGAAACGATCTAATTCCGGAACCGTGGCAAATGGGCGCATCTATAACTCCTCTTTGAAGGCCTGAAACTGCTTCATCTTGTTGTAGAGCGTCTTTCGGTCTATGTTGAGCAATTTGGCGGCCTTACTCTTATTGTAATTAGCCTTCTTCAATGCCTTGTTGATGACTTCAAACTCGGCGTCCAGATTCGCGGTTTTTAGGTTGTGGTCATAATGCCGGTCCGCAACTTCTTCCTCTGCATCTCTTTCCTCATCAATAGGAAACGGTGGGCGCTCAAATTGCAGCTTTCCAAAATGAGCAATCTCAAAAGGCAATGATTTAGCCTCGATGAGGGCACCGTCTGTCAGCAGCGTAGCCCGCTTAATTACGTTTTTGAGCTCGCGCAAATTGCCATACCAGGGATAGGATAGAAAAATCTCTTCCACTTCCTTGCTAAAGCCTTTCACCTGCTTTTCCAACTCAGCATTGGTGCGTGCCAGAAAGTGGTTTGCGAAAAGCATGATGTCGCCTTTGCGCTCGCGAAGTGGCGGCACTTCCATGCTGAATTCGTTGAAGCGATGATAGAGGTCTTCGCGAAATCGCCCTTGCTGCGCAGCCGTCCACAGGTGCTCGTTGGATGCAACAATGATGCGCAGGTCCAGCTCAATATCCTTCGTGCCTCCTACCCTTCTCATCTTTCGCTCCTGCACGACGCGCAGCAGAGAAACCTGTATTTCGTAGGAAAGATTTGCGATTTCATCCAGGAAGATGGTGCCTCCGTTGGCAAGTTGAAAGCTGCCAATCTTCTGATTGAGCGCACCGGTAAAGGCGCCTTTTTCGTGCCCAAAAAGTTCACTGCCGGCCAGATCTTTGGTCAGGGCTCCACAGTCTATCGCAACAAAAGGCTTGTCGGCGCGCTTGCTGTTTTTATGAATCTGCTGTGCGATGACTTCCTTACCGCTCCCGCTTTCACCATAGATGATGACGCTATAATTCGTAGGCGCTACTAATTGTATCTGGCGGATGATATTGGCGAAGGCTTCACTCTTGCCAATGATGTATTGATCGCTGTCCCAGGCCAGAGGAACGGAACCATTTTTTGCCTTCTTG
>JAMIQN010000306.1:0-26144 GCA_035914595.1 Chitinophagaceae bacterium
ACGCTTTCGACTTCAGTACTGCAAACTGGCCTGCAGGCATCTATGCAGTGCAGGTGCAGGCTCAGACCTGGAAGCTTGGCAGCCGCCTGGTGGTTGCTCATTGATGAAAAGCCTACGACGATTTTCAATGGAGCATGGGCTTTCGGGCGCTGTGCTCCATTCTTTTTTTAAGAGACACTGATGATTAAAAAGCAGCTTTTGGTTTGGCTGCTGGCCCTGCCCGCTACGCCCCTCCTTGCCCAAACCGGCACCGGCCTCAAGCCCGCCGGCGACAGCACAGCACATGACTTTATGGAAGGCGGGATGCTACAGGAGACAGTCGTAACGGGTGTGCCCGCGCCGGTGAAGTTGCAGAATGCCCTTTCTCAATATCGGGTTATTACGCAGGCCGCGATGAAAGCTCAGGGAGCGGCTACCGTTGCCGATGCCCTTTCCACGCAACTCAACATCAACCTTGGCTCCGATGCCGTGCTGGGTACCAACATCACCATGCAAGGGCTGGGCGGCGACAAAGTGAAACTGCTCATAGATGGCCTGCCGGTAAATGGCCGGGAGAATGGCAATATTGACCTCGGCCAGCTTTCGCTGAATAACGTGGCGCGCATTGAGATTGTGCAGGGGCCAATGAGTGTGGTCTATGGCTCGGATGCGCTGGGTGGCGTCATCAACATCATCACCAAAGAAGCGGCTGAAAAGACCGAAGTGAATGCCGGCATGCTCTGGCAAAGCACCGGAACCTACAACGTGGATGCGGCCGCCAGCTTTCGTGGCAAAGGCCAGTCGCTCCAATTGGGGGCCGGTCGCAATTTTTCTGATGGCTATGGTTATGCAGACACCAGCTACCCAGAGCGTGCCCGCATCTTCAAGCCCAAAGAACAATGGCTCGCCAACCTCGGCTATCGCTGTCGCGTCAGTGACCGACTTGCATTCAATCTGGCTTCTGACTTTGTTGCCGAAACCATCACAGCGCGCGGCTCGGTAATCGGCTATCCCTACTACGCCACGGCGGTAGATGAATATTACCGAACGATTCGCAGCAATAACCGGTTGCAGGCCTCCGGCAAGTGGGGCAAAGGCCAATGGCGGCTGGACAATAGCTATGCGCTGTATCATCGGGTGCGTGAGTCGAGGGTTAAGGACCTGGTCACGCTCAATGAAAAAGCCGACACCAGCGTTGGCAGCCAGGACACCAGCCGCTTTGACGACATCACTTTGCGCTCCAATTACGCCTCTTCCATCGGGAAGCTGCGCTATGATGGCGGCTATGATTTGCTTTTTCAGAGTGCACGTAGCGGCAAGTTTGGCGACACGGTGCATAAGGCCGATGACTATGCGCTCTACGCCAATGCTGCGATGGATTTTTTCCAGAAAAAGCTAACGACCCAATTGGGATTGCGCGTAGCCTACAACACCGCTTTCCAGTCGCCGCTGATCTATTCGTTCAATCTTCTGTATCGTCCGCAGGAGCGGTGGCAGATTCGGGCTTCTGTGGCAAAGGGCTTCCGTTCCCCTTCATTAAAAGAGCAGTTTCTGGATTTTGTAGATCAGAATCACAACATCATCGGTAATCCCAACCTAAAGCCGGAGCACGGCACCAACGTACAGGCCTCCGCATCCTGGCAGTTTGGTGCAGACAAGGCCTTTCGCGGAGGGCTGACAGCTACGGGCTATTACAATGATGTGCGTAACGTTATCAGCCTGGCGAATCCCGACCATGATCCCGCCAGTATCAACCGTATATACGGCAACATCGCGCGGCAGCGCAATGCCATCGGCAACCTGCAGGCAGAAGGCCGCTGGAAAGACCTGTATGCGCTGATTGGCGGCAGCCTCACACATGTGCTGGCTGCGGATAGCGGTTATGATGCTTTCAACTCAGTAGAGGCAACAGCAACGCTGCGCTATTCCATTCGTCCAGTGAAAATGCTGGTTTCTGTTTTCTACAAATACACCGGCCCCACGCGCCAGCTCAGCGCCTTTGCCGATGGCAGTGCATTGTACGATGTAGATCTTCCCGGCTACAACATGATGGATGCTTCGCTGAGCCGCCGTTTTTGGAAAGGGCGGCTTGAGGTCATCGCAGGTTTGAAGAATATTTTCAACGTGCAGGAGCTGACACCTACGGGCACGGCTACTTCGGTGCACAGTGGTGGTGGTGGTGTATTGCTGCCGAGGCGCATGTTTGCAAGCATGAGGGTACGCTTATAGCGCCTTCTGTCGCAATTGCTCCGCCCCTCAAATCTTCTCTACGCGGCGTTCATGGCGGCCACCTTCAAAGGCTGTATTCAGAAATGCATCTGCCATTTCCTGAGCAAGCTCGTAAGGGACAAAACGGGCAGGGATGCAAAGCACATTCGCGTTGTTGTGTTGCCGCGCCAGCTTTGCCAGCTCCACCGTCCAGCATAGAGCTGCACGGATGCCTGCATGTTTGTTGGCCGTCATGCAAACGCCATTGCCGGAGCCGCAGACAAGTAGCCCGAATGCAGCTTCACCCCGCTCCACCATTTCTGCAACGGGATGCGCGAAGTCCGGATAGTCTACGCTGTCGAGGCTGTGGGTGCCTTTGTCGTCCGGTGTCAGGTGCTTTTTCCGCAGGAACTCTTTAAGCTGTTCCTTGTACTCAAACCCTGCATGGTCTGCACCGATAGCAATAAGCAATTCAGGCTGCGCAATGGTGGTTGAATGACTTTCCATATTCGTTGAAGGCAATTGAAGGCAGAGAAAATTTATTCGCAATCAGGCATCGGTTTCGTTGTCGCGCCTGGCTTCGCGCTTGCGGCGGTCGCGCTCGGCCCGGGCCGAAATTCCAATGGAAATTTCATACAGCGTATAGACGGGGATGAATACCAGCAGCCACGAAAACCAGTCCGGGGGCGTAATGATTTCTGCCAGAAAGATGAGAATGATGACCGCATAACGACGCTGCTTGCGCATGAGGCGCGGCGTCAGAATGCCCAGGCGGGAAAGGAAGAAAACAGCAATCGGCAATTCAAACACGATTCCCATACCGAGCACCATATCTGATAGAGACTCGTAGTAATTCTTGATCGTGAAAATGTTCTTGATGTCAGCCGAAAGCTGGTAGTTGGCGAAGAAGTTTATGGTGAATGGCGCCAGCACGAGATAGCCAAACACCACGCCGATGACAAAGAGCAACGAACTCCATAGTACGATGCCTCGCGCATGTTTCAGTTCTTCGGCTTTCAATGCAGGTTTGAGAAATCGCCAAAACTCCCAGAAGACGTAAGGGAAGGCTACGATGAAACCGATCATCAACGATGAGGAGAAGGAGAGCATAAACTGCCCGCTCATCTCGGTGTTCTGCAAGCTCAGGTTGATGTCCTTTAAGCAAAGGCTGTCGGTGCCGATAGATTTCCCCAGTGAGCACAGCCAGCGATAGGAAATGAAATCGCTGTGGGTAGGCGCAATGATGATGTGGTCATAGATCCACTCAGCATTAATGAACACTACGATGGCAGCTACCAAGATGCCGAGCATCGAACGAATCAGATGCCAGCGAAGCGCTTCAAGGTGATCTAAAAAAGACATCTCCCCATTGGGAGAAATGCCTCTTTTTTTCAGGTAATTAGAAATAATGCCCACGGGCGGCGACAGGTAGAAAAAGAGGCGCAAAGGTAAGCCCGCACCATTGAGGCTGCGGGCTGTTATATGAAGGCAATCTTAAAAGAAATCAGGCTTCTGGTTCGGGGTTGGGTGCTTCCGGTTGGGGGGGCGGATCAGGGGCGGCTACCTCTTCGGAAAGGGTCGCCGGTGGGGTTGGTTTTTCCTCTTCTGCTTGTGGTGCTGCGGCGGCGCTACCTGCTGCGTTTTTCGTGCGCCCGGATTTTCCCTTTTGAGGCTCGCGCTTCAGGCCTTCCAGTTGGGCTTCCACCTCTGCAATCTTCGCGCGTTTCTTCTCCATCTTAGGCCCGGCCTGTTCGATGAGGCGTTCGAGGTTTGCCCGGATTTGCACATCAATTTTTCCATCGCCCAGGTTAGCCATAGAAGCATGATGGTCGGCCAGGTCTGCCTCAAATTCCTTCAGCTCGGCCTTGAGTTGTGCCAAAAAATCTTTTACCTGAACCAGTCGGTCAGCATGCACCTGGTGCATCCGTGCATGGCGGCGGTCGCGGTCTTCGTCTTTGCGCCGGAAGAAGTTGTGACGGGCCTTGTTGAACGCGCGCCAGAGTGCTTCATTTTGCTCCCGCCTTGCCACCGGTCCTATCTTTTTCCACTCCTCCATCAGCTCCGTCAGTTCGTCGGTAGTGCCGCGCCAGTCATTTGAATTTTCAAGTGCTTCGGCGCGCTTGACGATAGCCTCTTTTTGAGCGAGGTTGTCATCAAAGGTGACCCGCATCGTGGCGAAGTGGCTGCGTTTGGCGTTGTAGAATGTGTCTTTGGCGGCATTGAGGCGTGCCCAGATTTCATCCGTTTTTTCTGCGGGCACCCGACCGATAGACTTCCACTCGTCCATGAGCTGGGCGTAGTCGTCGGAGGTCTTGTTCCAATCGGTACTCTGGCTAAGTGCTTCGGCGCGCTCTACGAGGGCCAGCTTGCGTTCCAGATTCGCTTCCTGTTCCGTCTGGATGGATTCGAAGTGAAGCTTCTTGCGGTCGAAGAAGACGTGCTTAGCATCAATAAATCGTTGCCAGAGGGCTTCATTTTTATCGTGGAAAGTGCGGCCCGTCTTTTTCCATTCCTCCATCAGTTCATTGAAGCGTTGCGTGGCCGACTTCCAGTTGTCAGAGGCGGCAAGCTGCTCAGCCGTGTTGACGATTTCCGTCTTCAGGTCGAGGTTGCTTTGCATTTCGGCCCGCTCGGATTCCTGCAGTTCCCGACGGTGATTGTAGAAGGTATCGCGGGCTGCCTCGAAGCGGCTCCACAACGCATCGGCGCGTTCCTTGTCCACATATCCGGTGCCTTTCCATTGCTCGCTCAGCTCCCGCAATTCGTTCAGGTCTTCCTTCTTGGGCGTTTCATTTTTTGCGAGGGCTTCAATCTTTTCAACCAAAGCAAGCCGGGCCTCATAAGCCTTGTCGGCACCTTCCTGAAGCTGGCTATCCCAAAGGCCTACCTGGCGATAGAGCGGTGCAAAATCGCCTATGGCTTTTGCGCGGAGCAGATAATCGCGGATGCGCTCTACCCGTCCGCTCAGTTTCTTTTTGTCTTCTGTGAGCTGCCATTCCGAAGCGAGTTCGCGCACCTTCATTTCAACCTCCTTGAACTTCTCGCGCAGCGCAGCAACAATTGCGGGTGCTGTGGCGGCCTGGATGGGCTGCAGCTCGTGTTCGGGAGAGATGGCCGTGGCGCGCAACATCAGCATTCCGTCTGCACGCAATTCCGTCAGCTCCTTTCCTTCAAAGTCCAGTGCATCCCACCAGGATGTGGGTGAAGCATCGGCAGCTGCTGCATCCGAAGTGGTTTCCGGTGCGGCAGCGACGGGTGTTGGTTCTGCGGCAGTTTCTTTGGCAGGCGATATTGCAGCATTCGAAGGCAGTGCATCGGTTATCGTTTCGGCAGGATTCGATTGCGGCTGCGGGCTCTGAGGCTGGGCGGACCCTGCCTCTTGGAAGGTCTTTTCGGGTTCCATATCACTTCGGGGGTCGGGTGGCAGGTAGGGGTCAAAAGTTGCGCGGCTTTTTGCTAAAGCCGCGCTCTATACAATAATACGATTTTGGCTGCGGCGTAGTTGTTACTTGGAGCCAAACACTTTGTTGAGAAGGTCGGTCACGCGTGCTGCGGGGTCTTTACGAATCTTGTTTTCTTCTGTGGCGATGTTCACAAATAAGCCATTCAGAGCACGCTCGGTAACGTAACCGGTCAGGTCAGGATTGATTTTCTGACGCGTTGTGGGCAAACCGTTGTAGATGCGCATCACATCCCCCCAATAGGCGGTGGCGCCCACTTTGCCTAATGCCTGTTGTATGACGGGGCGGAAGGCAGTGGTCAGTGAAGTTGTCGTGGCTTTTTTCAGATAGTTAGTCGCTGCGCCATCACCTCCGCGAAGAATGCCGACCGCATCCTGAATACTCATTTTGCGAATGGCATCCACGAAGATGGGGGCCGCCTTCCCGGCAGCATCTTCAGCAGCGCGGTTCATGGAAAGGATGGCCTTGTCGCACACAGAGCCGAAGCCTAAAGCACGCAGGGTGGCCTCTGCTTTCTGTGCTTCGGGTGGCAGCAGCACTTTGATGAGTGAATTGCCAAAGAACCCGTTGACGGCATGCAATCTTCCAGAGGCATTCTTCGCGCCGATTTCCAAAGCCTGGCGAAGCCCGGATGCAATTTCAGAGCTGGACAAATTGGCGCCGAGATTGCTTTTTCCGCTACTGCTACCACTGTTGCTGCCTTCGCCGGTTACGGTATTGAGGAGGTCTTTCCAGCCCTGAGCCTGGCCTGAAACAGATGCACAAAGAATCAGCCCGAGGGCTACGACAATTTTTTTCATGAATGATCTATGGTTGAGGCAAGGTATCTACCAAGAATAGTACCAACGCCAGGAAGTGATGATGTTTAACAGGGATTTTCGCCCGGGAATTACTCAGTCAATGCGCTCCTGCACCAGATATTGATTGCGGTCTGCGGCGCTGCGGGCAATCAGTTCGCCCAGATATCCGGCCATGAAAAACACAGTGCCCATCACCATTGCGGTCAGCGCAATGTAGAAGGGAGGGCGGTTGACAAGGCCATAATCGGGGCCGGCCCAAAGGCGCTCCACAATGAGCCAGACGGTGAGCAAAAAGCCTACGAAGAGCGTCATCATGCCCAGCAACCCGAAGAAATGCATGGGCTTGCGGCCAAAGCGCGAGATGAACGTAATGCTGAGCAGATCCAGAAATCCATTGACGAAGCGCTCCCAGCCGAATTTGCTCACGCCGTATTTACGTGCTCGATGCACCACTACTTTCTCGCCAATCTTGCGGAAACCTGCCCATTTAGCCAGGATAGGGATGTAGCGGTGCATCTCACCATACACCTCAATACTCTTGACCACTTTTAGCTTGTAGGCTTTCAGGCCGCAGTTCATGTCGTGCAGCTTAAGTCCACTCATCCGTCGGTTGACGGAGTTGTAGAGTTTGGAAGGCAGGTTTTTGGTGAGCCGGTTATCCAGCCGCACTTTTTTCCAGCCGCTCACCAGGTCGTAGTCTTCACCGATGATCATGCGATAGAGCTCCGGAATTTCATCGGGAGAATCCTGCAGGTCGGCATCCATGGTGATGACCACGGTGCCGGTCGCTGCGCGAAAACCTTCATTGAGGGCCGCACTCTTGCCATAATTACGCTGAAAGCGGATCGCCCGAATCGTAGGGAAATCACTGCGCAGCCGTTCAATGGTAAGCCAGCTTTGGTCGGTGCTGCCATCATCCACGAAGATGGCTTCGTAGTGAAAATTGTGCTCAGTGCACACGCGGTCAATCCATTCAATCAGCTCAGGCAGGCTTTCCTGTTCATTGAAGAGCGGAATAACAATAGAGAGATCGAGGGGCATAGAAATGTCTGTCAGGGGTGGCCGTCGGCAAAGATGCTATTGTCTTTTGCAGCAAATGCAGATGCAAATCACCGAATGGTGCCGGGCTGTTGTTGAGGATTTTTCTTGGCAACGACGGCAGCAATCAGCGAAAAGATGAGGCCGA
The DNA here is from genome assembly GCA_035914595.1 of Chitinophagaceae bacterium. GTDB lineage: Bacteria > Bacteroidota > Bacteroidia > Chitinophagales > Chitinophagaceae > UBA1952. The sequence goes on from JAMIQN010000306.1 coordinate 7,635, forward strand.
CAATCAGGGTGCCGAACAAAGAGCCGGCTGCCATGAATACTTTGAAGAATTTGCGCGTCAGGGCCATGCCTTTTTCAATCTGCTCCTCACTCATGTTTTGCTTTTCAGCCATTGCCTGGCGGGCTTTTTCCAGCATCTGCGTTTCCATTCCCGGGAAAATCCAGAACATGGCTACCGTCCATATCACCACAACGATCGTAATGATGGCAGTGGCTTTGAAGCAACTGCTGAACACCTGCCCGAAGCGTACATCTGCATTGTTGGCTTTAGAGAAGGCCATGCCATTCAGGACAAGTCCGACCAGCATAATGGCCCAGCCTACATATTGCACCCACTTCTGCTCGCTCAGGCCACTAACCTGAAAGATCACATAGAGAATGACCAGCGCCAGGGCTGTGATGAAACCGTAGGCAATGTGGGTTTGTTTTTGAGTCATCGGAAAGGATGTTTTAGGCAGTGATGATTCGATGAATGGCCGCTTTGAGCTCCTTCCCGTCAAAAGGATTATTGAAGGCTAAAGATGCAGCACTATCGCGGCTGAATGTACCGCTTGCATCCGGTGAAAAAAGCACGAACGCAGCAGGGCTTTCTTTGCACACGGACACTTCCGGAAGGTTGAAAATGCGACGAGGAGCAGTCGTCATGGCGTCTATCACACGTTCCAATTTCACGGCATCACCCACGGCCTCCAGCACCAGCGAAAAAGCAATTTCCTGAATGGCCATGCCTTCGCCGGCATATTCAAATTCCTTCGCCTTCGCGTCCCAGTCCTGAGGGCGATGGTGCGTGGCAATGCAGTCAATGGTTCCGTCGACAAGGCCTGCGATGAGCGCCTGTCGGTCAGCTTCGCTGCGTAGGGGAGGGTTCAGCTTGAAGGCACTGTCGTAGCTGCGCAATACATCTTCTGTGAGGAGGAGATGGTAAGGAGTTACCGAGCAGGTGAGGGCCAGGCCTTCAGCTTTCGCTGCCCGGATCATTGCTACACTTTCTGCGCTGCTGATACCTGTAAAGTGAAGGCGCGAGCCGGTGTAGCGCAGCAGGCTGATATCCCGATATACCATCAGGCTTTCTGCCAGTGTCGGGATGCCGGGCATGCCCAGTTGAGTGGAGAGTGCGCTTTCATGAATCAGGCCGCCCTGCGCCAAAGAATGGTCCACCGGCATCTGGATGATGGTTCCTTCAAAGGCCTTCACATACTCCAGCGCCTTTAGCATCAGCCCTGCGCTCTGTACCGGTTTCCAGCCATCGCTGAAAGCCACAGCCCCCTGGCTGTACATGTCCATCATCTCAGCAATGGCCTTTCCTTCAATGCCCTGCGACACGGCCCCCAGCGGATGCAGGCGCACAGCATGACCGCGGCCCTGCTGTAAAGCATATTGAATGCCGGCACGGCCATCGGCAACAGGTTTGGTATTGGGCAGCACCATCACATCTGTAAAGCCGCCACGGGCTGCTGCCTGCAGGCCGGTAGCAATAGTTTCTTTCTGCTCATAGCCCGGCTCGCGATAGTCGGCAAATACATCTACAAAGCCGGGGGCTAAATGCAGGGCGTGCTCATCGGAAGGCTGATAGACGGAAATATTTTCATCGCTCACTTCCAGGTTTAGCGCCACGTCTTTCACCTTTCCATCTTCAACCAACACATCGGCAGCTAAGCCATGAAATTCTGACTGAGTGTCCATCACGATGACCTGACGGAGCAAGAGCGGCGACATGAGCGATTGAAAAAATTAGGTGTGGGCGAGTGGGCTTTCGGGCCGCCTCTGGGCCAGCAACACTGCGGTCTCAGCGGCCAGCAAAATGAGGGCGAAAATAGCGCAAACTTTCCAAAGGGGTAGCTCGCTGCCGGTGCTGGAACCCGCTGCTGCCGCGCTTTCCGGCGTTTCCCAGCTTGCTTTTTTATCCGGCCATTGGCTGCGCAAAGAGGACATGTCCCAAAGCTCCAAGTCCGAGTAAGCGCGGGTACCATTCAATGCAATGAGCGCACTATCTCCCGAAGGGGCTGCGAGGGTATAAAAGCCCGGCGCCTGCACTGCAGCATCTACAAATACAGAGACGCCACCACCGGCAGGCCGCTGCGGAGGGATAGCATCCAGGCCGGGAGCGTACAGGTGTACGAGGTTGCGTTCATCGGCATGAGGCAAGGGCACAAAGGCCGCCTGATGACTGCCCGAACTGAGCGCATACACATCACCGCCCCGGCTCTGCGCCGCCATCTGATACAGGAAAGGCAGGAAGAAGTAAGAGGCTGCGAAATTGCCGCCTTCCAGATCTGCAGAAGTGGCACAGAGATAGAACCGGCCCTGCCCCGATGCATAGCGCGCAAAAAACGGATCTCCATTGCGGAAGGAAAGAATGTTCTGCCCATTGGCATTGAGTCCGGCCGCAATCGAATAATGCCAGTTGGCCACCGGCAGTTGCACATTCTGCGGGATACTTTCAAAAATGTTGCGCACCAACTCGGCTCCCGGCTGTAAGCTTGCCACGGTTTGTGTGGCCGTGTCCAGCATATTGACCCGAATATCACCAGCGTAGGTAAGGGCGGCATTCAGGCCGGCCAGGTCTTTTGTCTTTGCAGGAAAAATGCAGATGCTCTGTCCCTGTGTGAGGGCCTGCTGCATCTGACGCCCTACCGATTCCGGCAAGGCCGTGATTCCATTCAGGACAATCAAATTGTAGGCACTCCAGTCGGAGGGGGTGTTGTTGATGCTTTCGCTGCGCAATGAAAAGCCTGCATAACTGCGAAAAGCTGCATTCACATAGAGGCTTGGCGGGCCTTCATTCAACACCAGCACAGACAGGCTGGGGGCACTTCTTGCTGCGATAAAAAAAGTGTCATCGGAGCGGAGCGCCGCATCATTAAGGGCCAGGCTGATGCGCTGCCAGCCGGTGCCGGACACGAAAAAATGGAGGGTGTCTGTGCTGGTACCGGCCGCGTCAAAACGAAGTGAGGCGGCGCTCTTGACCTGTCCGTTCACGGCCAGTTGCAGCACGGGCGCAATAGCGGGTGCTTTGCCTATCAGCTTCGAGCGCACGACGATGGTATTGCTGCTGCCCGTCTGCAGCACCGGTGCGTTCAGGAAGGCGGTATCAATAAAAATGTTCTGGCGTTCTTTCGGCTGCACGGCGATGGCATGCAGGTGGATGCCTTTCAGGTCAGCAGCGGAAGGCCTTGCCGAAAAGCTGCTTTGCGGAAAATCGCTGAAGTAATACAGGTCGGCGCCCTGCAGGTTTTCTGTCTGCATCAGCGACTGTACCGAGGCCAGTACCTGGGTGGAATTTTTCGCGGAAGGCGCAAGTTCCAGATGGCTCAACGCAGCCAAAATCTTATCGGTCGGCTGTGGCTCATAGCTTGAGGGTTTGTCGTTGCTCAGAAGCACCCATCGGCTGCCGGAGGGCGCTTTATTGATCTGAGTGCGGGCCGCATCAATAGCAATATCCAAACCGCTGCGCAAGCCCTGACGCAGGCCCATCGCAGGGTTGTTGTCTATGTAGAGAACCTGCAATCGTTCTCCCGAATTCTTTGCATGATTGCGGTTGAAAAGCGGCTGCGCAAAAGCAAGCACCAGGCTGGCCACAAAGAGCAAGCGCAGGGCCAGCAGCAGCTTGTACCGAAGCTGGCTGGAGCGGCGTGAGCGCAATTGGATATTGCGTAGGAAGCGGGAATGAGGAAACGAAATCCGCTTATAGCGGCGCAGGTTGAAGAGGTGGATGGCCAGCGGAATGGCAAGTGCCAGGCCGGCAATCAAAAAGGCAGGATAAAGGAAACCCACACCGACGAAGTTAACGGGCGTACCACCTAAGGATCAGTACCTGTCGAAGTCCGATATCACCATCGCTTACGCATCAATCCGCGCATACTTGGCGTGTGCCTCGATGAACTCCCGGCGGGGTGCTACTTCATCCCCCATCAGCATGGAGAAGACGGAGTCTGCATTGGCAGCACTTTCTACGGTCACCTGCTTCAGGGTACGCGCATCCGGGTCCATAGTAGTGGCCCAAAGCTGCTCGGCATTCATCTCACCCAGACCTTTGTAGCGCTGGATGCTGACGCTGTCTTCTTTGCCATTACCCAGCCTTGCCACGGCAGCCTTACGGTCATCCTCGGTCCAGGCATAGGCCTGATCCTTACCCTTCTTCACCAGGTACAAGGGGGGCTGTGCGAGGTACAAATAGCCTTGCTCTACCAGTTCCTTCATGTAGCGGAAGAAGAAGGTGAGGATGAGGGTGGCGATATGCGAACCGTCCACATCGGCATCGGTCATGATGATGATCTTGTGGTAGCGGAGCTTGGTCAGGTTCAGGGCCTTGGGGTCGTCGGGCGTGCCGATGGTGACGCCCAGCGCCGTGAACATGTTCTTGATCTCTTCGTTTTCGTAGATCTTATGTTCCTGCGCTTTTTCGACGTTGAGGATTTTTCCGCGTAGCGGCAGAATAGCCTGAAAGCTGCGATCGCGGCCTTGTTTGGCAGTACCACCGGCCGAGTCGCCTTCCACCAGATATAGCTCGCAGCGTTCGGGGTCTTTGTCAGAGCAGTCGGCCAGCTTGCCCGGCATGCCGCCACCACTAAGCACACTCTTGCGTTGCACCATTTCGCGGGCCTTACGGGCTGCAGCACGAGCCTGTGCCGCAAGGATGACCTTGTCAATAATCAGCCTTGCCTGCTTCGGATTTTCTTCCAGATAGGCTTCCAGCACACGCGCTACACTGATATTGACGATGCCGCTCACTTCCGAATTGCCAAGCTTGGTTTTCGTCTGGCCTTCAAACTGAGGCTCCGGAACCTTTACCGAAATGATAGCCGACAGACCCTCCCGGAAGTCATCGCCGGTGATTTCCACCTTTGCTTTTTCAAACAGCTTGTTGGCATCCCCATAGGCTTTAAAAACGCGGGTAATAGCCGTGCGGAAGCCTGCTACGTGCGTGCCACCTTCGATGGTGTTGATGTTATTGACGTAGGAAAAGATGTGCTCGTTGTAGCTGGTGTTGTAGCTCATCGCCACGTCCACCGCCACATTGCTGGGCTTGTCATATCCTTCTACGTATATCGGCTGAGGCAGCAAAGGCTCGCGCTTACCGAGCCGGTCCAGGTATTGGACAAATTCGGTGATGCCTCCTTCGGAAAAGAACACTTCCTGATTAGGCTTTTCGGTTTCTTCATCGCCGGGCCGCAGGTCTGTCAGCACGATGCGGATGCCACGATTCAGGAAAGAAAGCTCGCGCAGGCGGGCAGCGAGGGTGTCGCGATTGAAGGTGGTGACGGTGAAAATGCTGCCATCGGGCCAAAAATGCTGAAGGGTGCCGCGCTTTTCGGTAGTGCCAATCTCACGAACCTCATACTGAGGAATACCGCAGGCATATTCCTGTTCAAAGATTTTTCCATTGCGATAGACGGTCGTGTGCATGTGCGAGGAAAGCGCATTCACGCAGCTCACCCCCACGCCGTGAAGGCCGCCGGACACCTTGTACGAATCCTTATCAAACTTGCCACCGGCATGCAGCACCGTCATCACCACCTGCAGCGCAGAAACCCCTTCTTTAGGGTGAATGCCTACGGGAATGCCACGGCCGTCATCTTCCACAGAGATGGAATTATCCTCGTGAATGGTGACGGAGATGTTCTTGCAATGGCCGGCCAGCGCCTCGTCAATCGAGTTGTCCACGACCTCATATACGAGGTGATGAAGCCCCTTTGTAGAGATGTCGCCGATGTACATCGCGGGGCGTTTACGGACGGCCTCCAGGCCTTCGAGCACCTGGATGGAGGCTGCGTCATAACCGTGTTTGTCCTTCGGGGTCTGAGAGGTGGAAAGAACCTCGTTTTCTACACTCATAAAAAGCGCGTAGAAAGCGCGCCGATAGCGGCTTTCAGCTTGAATTAATTGATTTGCAAAAGTAACAAAAAAAGCCGGTATCCGGCAAGGTTGGCAGCACCCGGAATGACGGCTACTAAGCCCCCCTTCACATCAATAAAGCTATGAAATGAAGCCTTCCTGCATGGCCACTAACGATGCCTGAGCCGACGTGGTATCACTTTCCTCTTCAGGCCGCCGGGTTGAAAGAAGTCGGGGTCAAATACGAAGCTGAGCCCGATGCTTAAGTAGAAAAGGCCGTAGCCTGAAATATCATCCTTGCCGATTGAGGAGGAGTAGCCTTGCTGGGCATTGAAGCGGATGAATCGCCAGCCCACTTCTTCTTTGATATAGGGTTCAAAAAAAGTAGGTGTTGCGGCCATAATGTCTTTCCCGTCCTTCAAAATCAAATAGCGTAGCTGAGGGTTATTGGGCGACTGAAAATGGTCAAAACGATGAAAAGCCACTCGCGCTCCTCCGCCAATACTGAAGTTGCTGTTGGCAATGCCGGCACCGGCCTGAATGAAATAGCGGTTGTAGTTCGTAGTGAAATTCCGTTCCGGAGAGGCGCTACTTTCCCGATCCAAAAAACCTCGGCCCAGACCTGCATATGCCTCCGCACGCCCCAGCCGGCCAAAGGCATCGAAGTATCCCACACCCAGCTCCCACCTATGTCCATTAAAAGTGCCGCCATAGTCGCTCTGGAAGAAGGTTGGATCATCGTATGTGATGCGATTATTCAATGCGCGGAATGATGCAATCACTCCCAGATGATTGATCGGGGCGAATGCTGCATCCAGTGCATAAGATACCGGTTCTCCTTGGCCATGCAGGGAATCGGAAGAGTTGGTCTGGGGCTTTACCGAAACGACAAAATGCCCCTCATGGGCCTTGCTCAGCATGGGCGCATTGGCCCGGTCCGGGAAGTAAATGCCGGGGTTGCAGCCGGCAAAAACCAGCGCAGGCAAGGCAAGCGACACAGAGAATGATTTCATAAAAGCATTATCAGCCATCAATATAGAATAATAAACCCTTTCTTGATAGGGCGGGCCGTGGCTTATCTTGGCCGCACCTGCTTCCCCGGTGACCCCGTTGTTGTCTGCATGTTGCGTATCCGAGAAAGAATAGCCCGGTTTCCATTTCTAACGTTTTGGTTACTGACTTCCCTGCTGTATCTGCCGGCATGGAAGGCAGGCTTCGTTACGGATGCGATTGACCGACTTTACGAAGCCAGGCATCTCCCCTTTTTCGGCTTTCTCAGCAGCACGGAAGGCTCCCTACATTCCGTCGGGCTCACCACCCGGGTGGTCACATATCTGATGTACCAGGGTTTTGGCGCGGAGCGGCTGCCGTGGTTCCTACTGTTTGTAACGATGCAGGCCGGGGTGGCCGCGCTGCTCTTTACGCTCTGTTTTCATGTGTTTGGAGCTACGGGCATCAAGCGGCGCCGGGCCGTTGCTTTGTGGGCCGGCATTGCGTTTTGCGCAAGCCCCTACCTGCCCGAAGTGCTCGTCTGGAAGGCCTGCTATCACTATCTCGAGGCGCTATTGCTGATGTTTGGGGTATTGGTTTGTGTGGAGCGGTTCATCTATACCCGCAACCCGAAATTCAGTTGGCTGGCTGCCGGCCTTTTCCTGCTCTCTGCCTTTTCACTGGAGTTGTTTCTGCTCACTCCGCTCCTCACCGCTTCCCTTCTTTTTTTCTACAAAAGACTTGGCTGGGAATTGGCGGCCCGCCCCAAAACCTGGCGCATTTTCCTATTGCCGCAGGCATGGATGATTGGTCTTCACTTCCTGATCACCCGCCTCTGGACCGGCACCTGGTTGGAAGTGGGTTTTGCAACGGATGGGAGCTTTCAGGCCATAGCAGATTATCTCGGGAAGCTGGCCATCTCCTGTTTTCATCTGCTTCTGTTCGGGCGCTACTGGCCTGACAATATCCGGCAGGTTGTATATCACTGGTGCATGCAACCGATTGTAGGCTATCTGATTTTTCTGGCTTTGGTGGCCCTGCTGGTGCATCTGGTGCGCCGTGCGGCCGGTGGCTTTGCAAGAGAGCAGACCGGCCTGCTCCTTCTGTTTTGGACGGTGCTGAGTGCACTGCCTCTGTTGCTCCTTCCACTGGAATCCAAGATGAGCCTGTTGGGCAGCCGCTACCTCTATCTGCCGGTGGCTTTTCTGGCAGTATTGCTTGCAGTTGCTGTAAACACCATCCCGAGAGTGTGGCTGCGAGCAACAATTGGTGCATGTTGGATGAGTGCCTGCGTGCTGCTCACTTTCCAGGAAACGAAGCGCTGGCGCGTGAGTGAGCAGATCAATGAAGATCTGTTAAGCCAATACATTTCTGACAATCAGTTCGCCACTATTCTGCTGTCCGCCCCTTGTTGCTATCAGGGCATCCCCATGATTCAGGCATCGGAAATTGGAAATTTTGAACGCGCTCATCAGGTGTTGCAAGCAAAGGCGGGCCGGAATCGCATTTACGATGCAATGGCCTTCAGTATGAATCAGGCCGGCGATGGCTCCCGGGTGACGCGCATCAACGACAGTACGCTGCGCGTGTCGCTGTTGCAAGCCGGCAGCAAATGGTGGTATGGCGGCGGTGCCGGAAAAAGCTATGAAACGCCGGATTACAGAATTGCGATGGGCGACCCCGCCGGCTGGTACGATATCGTCTTTCGCAAGCCGATGATGAATTACCGCTTACTCTACCAAAGCGGCCGTTCCTGGAAGCGCGTGGGGCGTTGAGCATATGGTTCCTAGTTCTTGCTGAACGGACATGGCCGGCCCGAAGCGATTTTTGCGCTTTCTTTTTTGCTTTTGAAATCGAACGCACAGCTCCCGGCGCATCTGGCTCTGTTGGGGGCCAACTTTTTTTATGGTGCCGGGTTTACGGTGGCCAAGACGGTGATGCCGCGGCTCATTCAGCCCTTCGGCTTTATCCTGATTCGCATCGGTATAGTGGTGCTGCTTTTCTGGCTGACCACTCTCGGCGGGCGGCGTTTTCATGCGCGCATTGAGCGCCGGGATTGGAAAATCCTCCTGCTCGGCGGCCTGTTTGGGGTGGCTCTGAACCAAATGCTGTTCTTCTACGGCCTCAACCTCACCACACCCATTCATGCCTCGCTCATCATGATGAGTACGCCCCTACTGATCACTGTTTTTGCGGCGGTAGTGCTGAAGGCCGGAATGAGTTGGAAACAGATGCTGGGTCTTGTGCTCGGCATTGGTGGTGCCTCGCTGCTGATGCTGGCCGGCAGAGAACTTTCATCCACAGGCACGGCCTGGAAGGGTGACTTTTACATCTTCCTGAATGCGGCTTCCTACGCAATCTATTTCGTGCTCATCAAGCCGCTGATGCTGCGCTATCGTCCATTGGTAGTCGTCCGTTGGGTATTCCTCTTTGGGTTGATGTTTGCGCTGCCTTTCAGTTGGCAGGAGTTTTCTGCAATTCAATGGCATCTGTTCCGTGTGACAGATTTTTCGGCAGTCGCTTTTATTGTCGTTTGCTGCACCTTCTTCGCCTATCTCTGGAATATCTATGCGCTGCGTGTATTGTCGCCGGGCACGGCCGGGGCCTACATCTACCTCCAGCCGCTGTTTGCAGCCGCCATTGCTATGATCTGGCTGGGCGAAGCTTTGAGTTGGGCGAAGATCCTTGCGGCGGTGCTCATCTTCTCCGGTGTTTATCTGGTCAGCTTCGGTGGCAAGGCCCGAAAAAAAGAGGCCGTCCCTGCGGACAGCCTCTGAGCATTTCGGAAGAAAATTCCGGTATTAAGCTGTTTCAAGAACCGATTTGGGAGCAGCCCCGCGAATTTCATCGCTGGCCTGATCTGCATACTTCGCAAAGTTCTTGTTGAAGCGCTCTGCCAGCTCAGCAGCCTTCTTGTCGTAGGCTTCCTTGTCGGCCCAGGTGTCGCGCGGGTTTAGCACTTCAGAAGGCACGCCAGGTACGCTCTGCGGCACCAATACGCCAAACACAGGATGCGGGACATATTCCACATCCTTCATCTCGCCATTCAGCGCTGCAGTGATGATAGCGCGAGTGTGCTTCAGGCTCATGCGCTTGCCAACGCCATAGGCGCCACCGGTCCAGCCGGTGTTCACTAACCACACATTCACGTCCGGATGAGCGGCCAGTTTCTTGCCCAGCAGCTCGGCATACTTCGCAGGGTGCAGGGGCAGGAAGACTTTCCCAAAGCAGGCTGAGAAGGTCGGCTGAGGCTCGGTCACGCCCACTTCTGTACCGGCAACCTTAGCCGTGTAGCCGGAGATAAACTGGAACATGGCCTGCGCCGTAGTCAGTTTCGAGATGGGAGGCAGAATACCGAAGGCATCTGCTGTCAGGAAGAAAATATTCTTGGGGTCGCCGCCATAGGATTGCTCCTTTGCGTTGGGGATGAAATGCACCGGATAGGCCACACGGGTATTCTCGGTTACAGATGCATCGGCATAGTTCACCACATTGCTACCCTCGAAGAAGGTGATGTTTTCCAGCAGGGCGCCGGGCTTCACTGCTTCCCAAATCTGGGGTTCCTTTTCCTTGGAAAGGTCAATGCACTTGGCATAGCAGCCACCTTCAAAATTGAAGACGGAGCCATCTGCCCAACCATGCTCATCATCGCCGATGAGGGCGCGCTCCGGGTCCGCAGAAAGCGTCGTTTTGCCGGTGCCGGAAAGGCCGAAGAACAGAGCTACGTCGCCGTTCTTGCCTTCATTGGCAGAGCAGTGCATGGACAGCACCTTATGGTCGTGGGGCAACAGGAAGTTGAGCACACCGAAAATGCCCTTCTTGATTTCACCGGTGTAAGCAGAGCCGCCAATCAAAACGATGCGGCGGGTGAAATTGACGATGGTGAAGTTGCCCTGACGGGTCTGATGCTTGGCGGGGTCAGCCAGGAAAGAAGGTACCTGGAGGATGATCCAGTCAGGTTGCTGCGTCTGGATTTCTTCAGCGGTAGGACGCAGGAAGAGGTCGTTGCAGAAAAGGTTCGCCCAGGGCGTTTCGTTGATCACCCGGATGTTGAGGCGGAACTTGGGATCGGCGCAGGCATAGCTGTCGCGCACCCACACTTCCTTCCCCTTCAGGTAAGCACATACATCATCGTACAGCTTATCGAAGGCAGCAGGCTCAAAGGGGATATTGATATCGCCCCAATCCACACTGTGCTCGGTGATTGCATCCTTGACGGTGAATTTGTCTTTCGGAGAGCGGCCGGTGAACTTGCCCGTACTTACACTCAGCGCACCGGTATCGTTGAGCACACCCTGGCCCAGCTCAAGGGCCTTTTCGGTGAGCGCTTCGGATGAAAGATTCCAGTGTGCAATTGCTACATCCAGCCCAATGTCAGCCAGTTTGGCCGCCGGGTTTTTCGTCCCTGTTTCCTGCATTTTATGCTTTGGTTGTTTAAGATTTTTGGAAATAGGGCGCAAAAATACAGCGCCACTCCAATCGGACTAAAGACGAAATGAAACAATTTCCTTAATTCATTACACCATCGCACTGCGTCCCCAAACACCGGCTGCATGTTTTCTATGGCCGTAGGCATCCGTGCTGCGCACTCGTTTTCATACTTCGCCAATCATTGATGCGTTCTTCCTGTTCTAAAATTTCCCAATCATGATGCTTTTTAAAAAATTCGGATCCTCCTTCTTGCTTTCCCTGTTTCTGATGGCCGGCATTGCTGCCTCCGCTCAGGGCATTCAATTTGAAAAAGGCTCTGTCGCAGATGCCTTGAAGAAGGCACGCGAGCAGCAGCGCATGTTGTATGTAGATGTGTCGGCTTCCTGGTGCGGCCCCTGCAAACTGCTGGAGAAGTTGGTGTTCCCTGAAAAGTCTGTAGGCGACTATTTCAACAGCCACTTCGTCAATCTGCATTTGGATGGCGAGGTGGGCGAGGGCATTGCTTTCGCTGCCAAGTATCAGGTGACGGCCTTCCCTACCCATCTTTTCCTTGACCCCGCCGATGGCCACGTGGTCTTTCGCAGCGCCGGCTACAAGCATCCGGAGCCGTTTTGTGACATGGCTAAAGCAGCAGTGAAGGAGCGGAATGACCCGATGACCTGGGAAAAATATCTGGCTGCTTTTCCTTCCAAACGCAAGGACCGGAAATTCCTCAAAGCCTGGCTGGTCAAGGCGGACCGCATCCACAAAGACAACACCGAAATCCTCAATGCCTATGTGGTTACCCTCGACCGTCAGCACCCCACAGATTCAGATATTCAGCTTCTGGCCAAGTACATCCAAACGATTGATAACAACGCGGTGCCTCTGGTGGTCGCTCATAAGAACCTTGTGAAAGGTCCGGATTCCACCAATACCTCTTACTTCACTCAACTGCGCACCGGGTGGAATTATGCGAGCCTCGAAAAAGCTATTCGGAATAAGGACGAAAAACTGCTCCGGCAGGTGGAAGAATCCCTGCGGGAAACGGAGCCGGCCTCGGCGGAAGAGAACGCCTTTTACTACCGTATCCGCTACTATCAGGAAACCGGCGATTCAATAAAAGCTGCTCAGCAAACAATGGCTCAGGCAGATTTTCTTGAGAAGAAAAGTCTTGCGGATTATCTAAAGGAGGATTCGGCCAGTTTGCAAAGCAGCCGCCGGAACATCACCTGGCAGCTCAAAGAACATCACATCCCCGATGATAGCCTGGAGTACTTCATAGCACTGAATTTGAGACTCCATCCTGAGCTGGCGCACACCTCAAGCACGCTGACCGCAAACAAGCTGAATAACGCAGCCTGGGCGGTATATGAAAACAGTACTTCCCAAACCGATGCGGCCCTCATCCGTCGGGCATTGGGCTGGGCAGAAAAAGCCAAACAACTCATCGGCGAAGACCTGAACAACTGGGCCGCTTTTTCCGACACCCATGCGCATTTGCTCTACCGCTCCGGCGACAAAGCAGGTGCCATTCAGGAACAGCAAAATATCATCAAAAGGCTGGACGAAGCCGGCATCAAACACGATGCAGGATACGAACAGGAATTAGAAAAGATGAAGCAGGGAAGCCTTTAAGGGCGCATAGCCGTCTTCACTTTCACCGCCGTCAATTCATTGAAATAGCTTTCCAGGCGGTTGGCAATGGCATCCCAGCCAAAGCGTTGCTGCGTCACCTCCATGCCGCGCCTACCCGTCTCTCGGCGCAGTGCCTCATCGTTGAGTAGCCGTGCCACTGCATCTGCAAAATCCTGCGGCTCAGTCTGCATGAAAGCGCCTTCTCCCTGTTGGATACCCAGCCCTGCAAATCCAATCTGCGAGCAAACCACAGGAATGCCCATCGCCATTGCTTCGAGCACCTTATTCTGCGTGCCCGCGCCAAAGCGCAGAGGCGCCACCACAACGCTGGCTTCGTCATACTTCGCGGCCAGGTCTTGCACAAAGCCGGTCACCTCCACACCCGGGCCAGCCAATGCCTGCACGGCCGGCAGGGGTCGCTGGCCGGCAATCACAAAGCGAATGGAAGGGTGCTGTTTGCGAATGAGCGGCAGGATTTCTGCACAAAAAAACTGAACGGAATCTACGTTGGGGGCGTAGTCCATGTTGCCGGTAAAAACTAAGGTGCGGTTGTGGCTGTAGTCGTGTGCGCGGGGCGCAAAAGTGGAAAGGTCCACCCCATTGGGCAGGAGCCGGATTCGCTCCACATGATGTTGTAGGCGCAGGTATTCCAGGTCTTCCGACGAACAGGCCAGCGCCAGGTCATACTCCTTCATCACCGGCTCGAAGCGCAATACCCGGCGGTGCTCCAGATGAGCGAATAATTGTTTGAAATAGCCCTTTGCAGCGGCAGCCCTGCGTTGCCAATACAGTGAAAAGGCATCGGGCAAATCCAGAATGCGCGGCAACGAATGATTCGAAGCCAGGTAAGGCGCCATCCGCAAATGCTGCACATGCACGGCATCATAGCGGTGTTTCAAAAGGCGGCGTTGTAAAGCCCGCTTCATGGCCGCATCCTGAAAATAGAGCACCTGCAGCGGGCGGTCGTCCCAGGCAGCAGCCAGGCAGTGCAGCGCCGACTTCCATGCGGGCAATTTCACCAGCTCCACTTCTTTAAAAATTTGAAGAAGCTCCGTTCGTGCGGCCAGGTCTTCCGGGCTTTGCGCAAAGCTGAGCAGGTGCAACTCGTGGCCTTTCGCTGCCAGTCGTTTTGCCAGATGAAAAATCTTCAGCTTGTCGCCACGGTAAGGCGGGTAAGGCGTGCGGTTGGCAAGGAAAAGCAGCTTCAAGAGAACCGGAGTCGTTGGGGGTGGAAACGGCCTGCAGCCGCAAAGCAGCTACGGAAAGCAGCGACCAAATCTCAGGAGAAAAAGTATGAAGGCGCTTACTTCAGAATCTCATGCCCCAGCTTGTCGCGCTTGGTGCGGAGATAAAACTCGTTGTACGGATTGGGGGCAATCTCAATGGGCACCGTTTCTACGATTTCAATTCCGTAGCCCAGCAGGCCGGCGCGTTTGCGCGGATTGTTGCTCAGCAGCCGCAGCTTGGTAGCCCCGAGGTAACGAAGAATTTGAGCGCCTACACCATAATCCCGCTGGTCATTTTTGAAACCCAAAGCGAGGTTGGCTTCCACGGTGTCTTTGCCTTCTTCCTGCAGCTTGTAGGCCTTCAGTTTGTTGAGTAGCCCGATGCCACGCCCTTCCTGGTTCATGTAGAGGATGACGCCTTTGCCTTCGTGCTCCACGGCTTCCATGGCGCGTGTGAGTTGCTCGCCACAGTCGCAGCGCAGGGAGTGCAGAATGTCGCCGGTGAAGCAGGACGAGTGGACGCGCACCAGAATCGGCTCGTCCTTTTCCCAACTGCCTTTCACCAGAGCCAGATGATGCTCGCCGGTATTGATTTGCCGGAAGGCAACCAGCTCAAAATCGCCATGCTTTGTCGGCAGATGCACGCGTACTTCTTCTTCAATCAGGCTTTCCGTCTGCAGGCGGTATGCAATCAAATCTTTGATGGAAATAATCTTTAGATCAAACTGGCGGGCGATTTCCAGAAGCTGCGGCAGCCGGGCCATGGTGCCGTCATCATTCATGATTTCAACGAGGACGCCTGCCGGCTCAAAGCCTGCAAGGCGCGCCAGATCCACCGTGGCTTCGGTATGGCCCGAGCGACGCAGGACACCTTCACTGCGGGCACGCAATGGGAAGATGTGGCCGGGCCGGCCCAGGTCTTCGGGTTTTGTGGCCGGGTCTATCAGAGCCTGCACCGTTTTGGCGCGGTCGGAGGCGGAGATGCCCGTCGTGCAGCCGTGCCCTTTTAGGTCCACCGAAACGGTGAAGGGCGTTTGATGCAGTACGGTATTATTTTCTACCATGAGTTTGAGGCCAAGCGCTTCGCAACGCTCCTCGGTAACAGGCGCGCAGATGAGGCCACGCCCGTGTTTGCTCATGAAATTGATAACCTCAGGGGTTACGTTTCGTGCGGCGGTAATGAAGTCGCCTTCGTTCTCGCGGTCTTCATCGTCCACCACAATGACCAGTTTCCCATTCCGGATGTCTTCCAGCGCTGCCGCTATCGTGTCTAACATATCGGCTGCAAAGGTATTGGCTAAGGGCCTCAGGCTTTCCTTGATTTAACACTCCAATGCCCGGCTCAGGCGCTGCATGATGACCGGCGCATCGTAGTGAGCTGCAACCATATTCCGGCCAGCAGCCGCTATCCGTCGTAATTCTTCTTCGTGCCGCAAGGCATAGATAATCTGGCCTACAAATTCTTCCACCGAATTCGCCTTCAGGAAATGCTTCCCCGATTCCGCTTCGATGCCCTGCATGCCCACGTCGGTGCTGACGACCAGCCGCCCCGCGGCCATCCCTTCCAGCGTCTTCACACGGATGCCACTACCCGAACGGAGCGGCACCACAAGCAGATGTTTGTCTGCAATGAACTGCCGGGCATCTTTCACTTCCCCGGCGCAAAAAGCCTGCGGCGGCAGCCCTTCTTCAAACGATGGCGGCATAGCGCGGCCTGCAAAATGAAAGCTTGCCTGTGGCGCCCGGTCATGGACCAGCGGCCACACCTTTTCCAAAAACCAACGGATGCCTTCCTGATTGGGCAACCAGTCCATCGCACCGATATGATAGATGCGTAGCGGCGGCGGTGGCAACGGAAGGGGTGGAGCGGCGGTGTCCAGGCCAAAAGGAGCCACCAGCACCTTCGCTGCTGTGGCATGTTCGGCTATGATGTGGGCATCGGCGTTGGTAATAGCTACGGTAAGGTCGGCCTGCTGCCAGAGCCTATGTTCAAAGGTCGCCATACGCCGGGCGAGGTTGCTGAGATAGGCACGGCGCGGACCACGGGCCTCGGCAGCCAGCCTGCGCCAGATCTGATGCTCAATATTGTGCGCCCGATAGACCAGCCTGGCCCGGCAGGCTTCGCGAATCAGCGGGATGTAGGTAGCCAGAAAGGGGCTTTCCAACTGCACGACCTGCGGCTGCACCTGCCGTAAGAGCTTCAGCAGTTTACCGGCAAAAGCATCGCTTCGAAAGCGGCTGGCATGTTCCGGGTCGCGACTGAAAAGTAGGTTGCGTAGCAGGCCGGAAGGGCGAATCCGGTTGTCGGTTTCTACGGTATGAAATCCGGCAATTTCGTGGTAGAGCTGTGCCAGCACCGGTGCTGCCACGGGGTGGCGTGTCGTGTTCATCGCCAGCACATGCACCTGCCATCCCGCCCGGTGATAACCCCGAATCATGGCATCCATAGCCAGGGCGCCGCCATCGTGCAGCGGATAGGGAACGCGGTTGGTAAGAATCAGGATGCTGCCGGGCATGAGCGGCAAAAGTAGCAGGCCCTTTCAGGGAATGGCTATGGTTTGGGTAGGGTATCATCGTCTGGAGCCGCAGTTTCGCCTATCTCCTCAGAAAAGCGGGCTGCTATGCCCACCGGCCCCCGCATATACTTTGGCTACTTTTATCCGCTCTGGTATTTCTTTCCCTGAAAGCATTGCAAACCTGCATTTTCCTTAGGTGAGTCGTCCCCGCCGCATCGTCCTTACCGTTACCTCTGACCCCGCCTTCGACCAGCGGATGATTCGCATTTGCACCTCGCTGCATGAGGCAGGCTATGAGGTCTTGCTCCTGGGCCGGCTACGCCCCAATAGCACTGCTTTGCCGCCCCGGCCTTTTCAGCAACGGCGCATCCGTCAGCGGATAGACAGCGGCAAGCTCTTTTACCTCACCTACAACCTCAAGCTTTTTTTCAGCCTGTTGTTCCTGCGCGCCGATTGCTTTTGCGCCATTGACCTCGACACCATTCTTGCCGTTTATTATGCCTCCCGCCTACGGCGAAAATTGCGGGTGTATGATGCTCATGAGCTGTTCACGGAAATGGAGGAAGTAGCCAGCCGGCCCCGTATCCAGAAGATGTGGCTGGCCATCGAACAGCATACGGTGCCGCACTTTCCGTTCGGTTACACCGTCAATGAAAGCCTGGCTCGTGCCTATCAGCAGCGCTATGGGGTGAACTATGCGGTGGTGCGCAATGCCAGTGTGCTGCGGCCGCTGGAGATTCCCGCCCGCTCCGAGCGCTTCATTTTGTATCAGGGCGCCGTCAACCACGGACGATGTTTCCCTGAGCTGATCGCCGCCATGCAGCAGGTGCCTGCCCAACTGATCATTTGTGGGGAAGGCAATTTTTATGTGGAAGCACGTGCGCTGGTGCGCCAACTGGGACTGGAAAACAAAGTCATTTTTGAAGGCTATGTGCATCCCGAAAAGCTGCGCAGCTACACGCTGAAAGCCACCATCGGCATCACCCTGTTTGTGGCCGGCAGCGAAAGCAACAAACTCTCCTTAGCCAATCGTTTCTTCGACTATATGCACGCCGGCGTGCCGCAGTTGGCCATGAACTATCCCGAATACGCAGCCATCAATGCCCAGTATGAAGTGGCTACCCTCATTGATGAGCCGCAGCCCGACCGGATTGCCGCAGCCCTCAATCGCCTGCTGACCGACGAGGCCTATTATGCACGCCTGCAGGCTGCCTGTCTGAAGGCCCGCGAAGTGTATTGCTGGCAACGGGAAGCCGAGCGGATGCTGGCGGTTTACAAACTGGTTTTTCAAGGATAAAAAGGCATGGGCAGCATTCGATTCAGCGTTGTTATTCCCGCCTTCAATGCGGAAGCCTGCATCGGCAATGCGCTGGAAAGCTGCCTGCAGCAAAGCCTGCCACCTTATGAGGTGATTGTAGTGGACGATGGCAGTACGGATGCGACGGTGGCCCGGGTTCAAATGCAATTCGGCGCAGCCGTCCAACTGATTTTGCTTGAAAAAAATCAGGGGCCAGCGGCAGCCCGCAATGCCGGCATGGATGCGGCCCGCGGTGATTATATCGCCTTCCTCGATGCGGATGATGTGTGGCACCCGGACAAGCTGGCCTGCATGGGCCGTGTGCTGCAGATGCATCCTGAAATTGATTTCCTCTTTCATACCTACCGGCTGGATGCATGGCCTGCCGATAGTTTGAGAAGTCCCGTGGAGCCGCGCCGGCTACCGCTGGGACGCCTGCTGTTAGGCAATGTCATTGCCACGCCCTGCGCCGTGGTTCGTCGCGAGAATGCACTGCGTTTTAATGCCTCCATGCGGCACATGGAAGACTATGATTTTTTTCTGCGCCTGGCGGCGAAAAAGGGAGCATGGAAGGTGGAGGCCCCACTCACGCGCTTAGG